>JBILLC010000381.1:0-3264 GCA_044376275.1 Chthoniobacteraceae bacterium
CGGTAATAGTGAATGCGAGAGTGAATCAGCCATCAAAGCCATTCGGCGCAAGACGACAAAAGCACCCAGGAATCCATTCAGGAATCCAATGACCACACAGGCCACCAATGCGCGCTGCATGAACGCGTGTTGAAAAGGTTCAAATAGGAAGTCCATGGCTGAGTCCGGAAAAAACACGCATCCCGTAAGTGCGTTCCAAATTGTCACGAGTGAAGGCTTCTTTAACAGGCCCGTCAGCAATCAACTCGCCATTGAGCAAAATGACACGATCAAAAATGTCCTGCACGCTGGAGAGATCATGGTGCGAGATGAGCAAAAGCTTTCCCTGACTTCGGAGGGTACGAAGCACTTCCCTAAGCGATTCGATGCTGGGCTGATCCAATCCCGTGAACGGCTCGTCCAACAGCAACACATGCGCTTCCTGTGCAAGAGCTCTTGCCAGAAAAACGCGCTGCTGTTGTCCCCCGGAGAGCGCTGAAATCTGCCGGTCTTGGAGAGGAGTCAACTGCATGGAGTCCAGCGCGGACTCAACAGCAGCTTCATCAGTTTTTGAAAAGCGTCTCCACCAACGCAGACTCAAGTATCGCCCCATCTCCACCACGCCGCGAACCGTGGTTGGAAAATCCCAATCTACCATTTCACGCTGCGGCAGGTAAGCAAACTCCTGCGATGCCCCTCGCATGCGTTTGCCGTGGAACAGAACGCACCCACTTTCAAGATCCACAAGACCTGCAATCGCCTTCAACAGGGTGGATTTGCCGGCGCCGTTCGGCCCGAGCACAGCGACGCTTTGCCCGCATGGCACTGAAAAATCCAAATGATGAACTGCCGGTATTCTCCGATAACTCACCGTCAAATCGCGAACCTCAAGCGAATGGTGACTCATGGGAAAGGCACAATGGCTTGGAGGGTTTGCCGCGCCCAGACGCTGCGATCAATTTCGTCCCCCTGCGGAGTTGTGAGCTGCAAGCGAAGCGCAGACTGCTCCTCGTCTTCCCAATGTGCGCGCGCCTCCAGCTCAATTCCCTCTTGCGGGAATGGAATTTCGAGCTTCACCGAAACACTGACCGGCGGACGCTCTGCGAACCAGACGCGTTTCCCCGAGTACAAGAGTTCAGCGTTTTTTGCCGGACGGGAGAACGTTATTTTCAGCGGCAGCTCGGCTGCTGCGCTTGGTGATGAGGCATGCGGAGCCTCCTGAACGACTGGAAGAACGTCCTCTGCCGGGCGCGTAATGACATTTAAAGGCCAACCCAATGCCAACAACACACCAAGCGCGAGAGCCGCGCGCAACAGAGGCGAGCCTTTCATGAGTTACTTCAAAGCCTCCACCAATGTATTCACATTATGACGAAACATGCCGTCATAGGTCGCAGCTTCGCCGGAACCAAGTCCATCGGCCCAAAGCTGCCCTCCGAGCTTCGCTCCCGTGCTCGAAGTGATTTCCCTGAGAACCTTCGGGTTTACCGAGTCCTGAGCAAAAACCGCCTTGACCCTTTGCGCCTGAATAGTCTCGAGCAGCTCCACAACTTTTTTTGATGCCGGCTGATCCGATGCCGTCAGTCCTTCAACATAAAAAACTTTGAATCCAAAATCCTTCGCAAAGTATTCAAAAGCCTCGTGAGACGTCACCAGTTTGCGGCGATCACGGGGTAATTCTGCGATGCGTCGCTTCGCCCACTGCTGGAGGTTGACCAGCTCGCCATCATATGCGGCAGCGTTGGCAGAGAACATTGCTTTATTCTCGGGCCGCAGTTTGGAGAATTCATCCCGAATCACACTGACTGCTTTCCGCATATTTTCGACACTATGCCACCAATGCGGGTCCTCGATTTTCTCATGCTCATGCCTGTGCGCCTCATTCCTGGCGGGATCGCCATGAGAATGAACCTCACGTGCGACCCACACCGACGAAATCTGAGCACCAACCTCAACCACTCGGGCCTTACCGGAAACCTCGCGAATTTTACCGACGTAACCCTCCATGTGTTTTGCGGAAAGCAGAATCATATCGGCGGTGGCAACGACCTTCAGGTCCGCAGGGCGCGGCTCAAACTCGTGAGGGTCTGCCCCCACGGGAACATGACTCGTAGACTTCACCGCGTCACCACCGACCCTCTGCGCGATCTCATTCAGGATTGTGGAAAAAACCGACACCTTCAAAGGCTCCGCCGCCTCGAGGCAAACTCCGCTTAAGAAACTCAGCACAAGGCCGAAAAGCATGCTTTTCATAGCACTCCTAGGCTCAGGCAAATCGATCCTTGTTGCAACTTAAATGCATAAAGCTCGCCTGATGCTCCCCAGCACTTGGGGCAAAAGCGGCCCGTCCAGATTGGACTTTTGGCACGACTAGGGACAAGGTGCGTGGGTGTTTGACCACCTAAAACTCCCCTCCCTTACTCTGGCTTTGCTCGGGTTATTGCTCTGTACCCACAGTTCGGAAGCCCAGTTTTTTGGACTGCCACCGAAGGCCGAAGCATCCCTGATTACGGACACAACTTCGGTTAGCCCGGGGAAACCCTTTACTGTGGGGATCCGATTCAAGGTCGCAAAAGGATGGCATTTGTACTGGAGGTTCCCGGGGGATTCCGGAGCAGCGCCGGAGGTTCAGTGGACGCTTCCGGAAGGGGTTCATGCGGGACCAATTCAGTGGCCGCTACCGCACCTGCTCAAATCAGAGGGCGATTTATTCACCAACGTTTATGAGGGCGACCTGCTTTTGCCAGTTGAATTCACCACTGATCGAAGTCTGGAAGGAAAGTCCGTTGAGCTCAAAGCCGCCCTCAAATGGTATGTATGCGCTGAAACCTGTCTACCCGGCGAGGATCAGGTTTTGTTGTCACTTCCAGTTTCCAGCGGCGAAGCGCAACCCGCCAATCAGGATGTATTCGCAGACTGGCGCAAGAAACTCCCAAGGCAGGACCCCGCGCCATTTGACACCACTTGGAAAATCACGGATGGAGCCGTCTTCCTAACCCTTCATGGCATCAAAGATTCAAGCGCTATTGAGGTCTTTCCGATTCCTCCAAAAGGAACCACGGCCGAACATCCCGAGCGGGAAACGCCTTCGTCGACGGACAGCAAGCGGTACAAAATCCCGTTTAAAACCGAGGCGCCTTCTGACGGCACTTGGTCGATGCTCGTGGTGTTTCAGTCTGCGGACGGAGCACGCAGCGGGTGGGAAATCTCCGCGCCACGCGAGGAAGCGATTAGCCGGTCCGAGGGTCAGGAAAAGAGTGTGATCACAGCCAGACCATCGCGCCC
>JBILLC010000383.1:0-3248 GCA_044376275.1 Chthoniobacteraceae bacterium
CACTTAAAAAAGCGCCTGAGATCCGTCGAAGCGCATCACCGCGGCGCAGTCGCACATCTGCGTCTAGAAACACCAGCACCTCCCCTCTTGCAACCTCGGACAAACGCTGGCAGGCGTGCTGCTTGCCGGCCCAACCCGGAGGCACGCCGTCGCCACTCAGCAATCGCACCCGCGCATCCTCAATCTCGATAGAACGTACTATCTGCGCGGTGCGGTCTGTTGATGCGTCATCCCAAACAAGCACCTCCAATTCCAACCCCTCACTGCGCAAAACCGACTCAAGAATCTGCCTGATATTTTCCTCCTCATTCCTTGCCGGAATCAGCACTGAAACGAACGGCACCACTCGTCCCACTGGCTGTCCCAGAGGCCGGTATAAGAACAGATTTCGGCACATCATCACCGCAGGCAACGCCGCTCCAAGGCAGCAAAACATCATGAATATCTCAAACCAACCGGCGGATGTATCAGTCATAAGCGGCGCTGTAATTTCAACACATTACCCCTCCGCATGATTCACTCGAACGCGGCGTCCCTGCAATGCACCCTTAAATCGACGCCACACATCGTAGGCAAACGTCGTCCCAGCCCTGCCCTCCGTCAAAATCTCCCAAATCGCAGGGTCTCCCCCAATCACCTCCACTTTCAACGCGTCTTGAAGCGCTTCCATGGTTGCCTCCAAACCAGCATTCAACGAATCCGCGTCCCTCGCGCCGTTTTTTCCCAACCCCACAGCCAAATCAGAACCGGAAACCGGCGTTCCAAACTTCGCAAAAATTTCAGGCACCCGCTCCTGGCCGAACCCGTACTCGATTGCCAGTGGAACGAAATAGGCATCTGGAACGCGGGCAGCCAGATGCGAGAGTCCGGTAGAAAACCGCACCGGCCGCTCCCTTACATCCGCGAACCTTCCTTGAGGCGTCAGCCACAGAACCGCCTCGGGACGAGCAAGCAACCCCTGCCCGATACGCAAAAACCGCCGCGCTCCAGCGCCCGTTCCCTTCTCCACGCCGAAGATTCCGATCCATTTAAAAAAACCATACCGGCTCATCTGCTCGTCCTCAATCGGACCGAAATGAATGCGCCTCGGCATGAAACATGTCGCCAACCAAAGCGCCAGAAGCGGGTCCCACCAGGATGCGTGGTTGAGATACACCACCAGGGGCCGAGGCGCATCCTCCCCAGGCCGCCATCCGCGCAAACTCAATCGCACCGCCCGGAACTGCCTGCTTAGCATCCACCCCACGTACTTGGAAAACCCCCTGACCAGCCAGGGAAGCCTGTCGGCAAGCACCACGGAGCAGTCTCGCTGATCGCTCGCACTCATGCTGCTCTCTTCATAAATGGTCGCCCGCGGCCCGCCTTCACTCGGAACTCGGCACCGAACTACGCAACCGCACTATCCCTCGCCTTCTCACAAACCTCGTCTGCGTCCAGCGCATCCGCCGCAATCCAACCACTCATCAGCGCCATCGGCATCCCGGGCCCGGGGTGAGCGGAACCTCCCGCAAGATACAATCCAACGATATCAGGGCTGCGGTTGCTCGGCTTAAATGTTCCCGTGAACCGACCGTGACTGGCCAACCCGTAAATCGCGCCATTGAGCACCTGGTACCGGTCGTGAATATCCTGAGGGGTGAGTATTCGCTCAGTCACAATCCGCTCCTCAATATCAGCCATTCTGCCAGTGGTTTTGAGCTTCTCCAAAATCACCTGGCGATACCCGGGCAGCATCCGACTCCAATCATGCCGAGGACGCAAGAAAGGCGTGTGCACCAGCACATAAAGCGCCTCTCCTCCATCCGGCGCAACCCCGGGCTCGGTCAGCGAGGGAGCGCAAACATAACAAGTCGGATCCGGCGCAGGCTCACCCTCCTGATAGATCGCCTTAAATTCCTCGTGCGGGTCTTCGCTGAAAACAAAGTTATGATGAAGCAAATGTTCGTACCTCTTCTTGAGTCCGAGATACATGACCACGCCCGAGCAGGCTGGCTCATAATCCTTGCGCCTCTCAAAACGCGTCCCAATCTTGCCCCCGATCAGATCCCGGTGGGTGCGCACCGTATCCCGATTGGACACGACGGCGCCAGCCTGTACCCGCTCACCAGCGCTGGTCTCAACGCCAACAGCCCGGCCTCCCTCAACCAGAATCCGCTTGATTCCCGTGTTCGTATGAATCTCCACGCCCAGTTCCACCGCAAGTTTTCTTAGCGCCTCTGGAACCGCCGCCGTGCCTCCAATCGGATACGAAACACCCTCATTGGACTGCATGTGCGCGATGCCGCACAGAACCGCCGGCGACTGCTCCGGGCACGAGCCCACATACTGGGTGAAATGATCCAACATCTGTGCGACTCGCTCGTCGGACACGTAAGACCGCAGCAGCCCGGAAACCGTACACCCCAGCCGAATCGAAAACACGTCCATCAGCGAGCCCACAGTGAACGTGTCCTGCGGCTTGAACATGTCTTTGAACCCCCCTACGGGTTTCCAGAAAAAAACGCGATCCGAAATTTCCGACTGCTTTTGTGAGAGCTCTAGAAAGCGCCTGAACCCATCTCCCCCTCCCGAACCCGGAGCAAACGCTTCAATTTTCTTCGCCATCTCACCGCCATCCGCAACCAAGTCCAGCGTGGAGCCATCCTCAAAAAAGCTGCGCCACTGCGGATCGAGTTTCACCAGATTAAGCTCCGACTCCAAAGTCCTGCCGGCTTCGCCAAAAATTCGACGTAGGACCGATGGCACCGTCACTATCGTCGGCCCCATGTCGAAGCGGAAACCCTTGTCCCGATGTACCGCAGCCTTGCCTCCGACCCATGCATTAGTTTCGAAAACCCGGACCCGGTACCCACGTGCGGCCAAAGTGCAAGCCGAGGCAAGTCCACCCAATCCAGCTCCAATCACCACCACCGTCTGTGAGTCATCATTAGTCATACATTAAACCTCCGTTGAGAGTTCATTTTTTAGCCGTTCCATTTTTTAGTTTTGAAAGTTTTTTCTGCAAACTCATCTCACGCCATTGCCTGAATCCAAGCTTCGCAACATTCAGCACAGCACGTGCCCTACTCAAAAGAGTGCCTCCGTGCAGCATACGGATAAGCGCCAACAGAAGCCCAGCAGATGGAACATGACCCGACAAGTGAGCAGGAATGCCTCCAAACCTCACCTGCAGCACTTTCGCACGGGTCATCTCAAGCAGCCCCTCGGCGCCACGCGTCACTCCGTATCCGCTCCGCCGGCTGCCACCG
>JBILLC010000384.1:0-3237 GCA_044376275.1 Chthoniobacteraceae bacterium
AATGCGGTATTCCATCCAGATGCTCTCTGGCCTCATTGAGCATTTGCCTTCCAGCATCTACCGCATACCGGAGGGCTCCCGCTTCAATCGCAGTTTCAACCAGCTTGGTGAAATCCTCCGGGTCGCCTTCCAAAATGATTTTACTCAGGCGCGCGCTCTCGTTGCGATCGCTGGATTGGAGCAAATGGAGAATCGGCAGTGTCAATTTCCCGCGTCGTAAATCGCTGCCGAGTGTCTTTCCCGCCTTTCCCTCATCTCCTGCCAAGTCTAGGCAGTCGTCGTAAATTTGATAGGCGGTGCCCAGGCGCATTCCAAAGAGATGCAGTTTTGTCTGGATCTCGACCGATGCTTGATTGAGGAAGCCCCCGAGTTCTGTCGCCACGGCGAAAAGGGCGCCGGTTTTCTTTTCAAGAATCTTAATGTAGTCTACGACACTAAGTTGCATGTCAAAACGGCGTTGAGTCTGCATTAACTCCCCGGAGCAAACCTCGCTCGCAGCTTCCGCAAGCCTTTGGCTCATTCGATTATCCTCAAAGCCCGTGGCTAATCGAAGCGCATGTGCAAACAGGCAGTCCCCAAGCAATACGGCAAGTGAGTTGCCCCACCGCGCGTTTGCCGTCGGTTGGCCACGTCTCTTGTCGGCATGGTCCAGAATGTCGTCGTGAACCAGCGTGGCTGCGTGGATGAGTTCAACCACCACGGCTAGGTTTAAGTGGCTGCCAAGCACTGCCCCAGTGGCTCCCCCTGACAGCAGGGCGAGCGCGGGGCGCAGCCTTTTGCCGTGGCTCTCGATGGCGTACGCGACATAGGCCTCCACCGACGGATCAAAGGCCCGGGCTTGGTCGCGAATACGTTGCTCCACGGCCTTGAGCGGCTCGATGATTGGTTCAAAGGCATGTTTGAGCGCGAGGGTTTTGTCGAGCTCTGGCGCGGTTTCAGTGATTGGATCCACTTCCTTCAGAATAGGGCGAGGCGTGTTGAAGTCAATGGAAGCCACCCTAGCCGCGGTAAGCTTTCGCATTAGTCCGCCGGGGACAGCGTTTTTGCCCCCTCACTTCGGCGCTGGCTAAATTATGAGTTGCGTGCGAGGGTACGCGGCGCAAATGAAATTCAAACGCTTCACTCAATCGCCCCTTAGCTCATTGAGAAATGCCGGTGTGTCCGCTTTGGTCGTGCCTGTGCTTCTTGGCTTCACTTCCTGCAAGCCCTCTGAAACGCAACCGGCTTCCTCAGCTGCCGCTGTTTCTCAGGCGGGTATGCCGCCGATGGAGGGGGGGGCAAAGGGCGAGTCAGCCTCGGCTGTATCGCAGGCGCAGAGGCCTGCGGAGTTCGCTCCTGATACTCTGCAGCAGCTCCTGAATCCGCCGCAGGCTGACACCCCTTTGCCGGATGTCGTGGCGGTGGTTGAAGGTCAGGAAATTAAAAAGGAGGAGCTTGAGCAGGCTCTCGCAACGGTGCTTGCAGGGCAGGGGATTCCAGCTGATCAGCTGCCCGCCGCCCAGAAGGCCGAGGGGTACAAGATGCTGCTGAACGAGTTGGTGCTTGAGAAACTCGTTTCCACGCGCGCCTCTGCAGTGGCGGTGAAAGACGAGCAGGTGGAGGCTCGAATGGAGCAGATTAAGTCCCGCTTCCCGTCGCCAGAGGCATTCGAGGAGCAACTCAAAAAGGCCGGGCAAACTCTGGCCAAGCTGCGCGAAGACGTCACTGCATCGATCCGTCAGCAGGAGTGGGTGGAGAGCCAAGTCAAAGATGCGCCGCAAGCGACCGACAAGGAGGCGGAGGAGTTTTTTCAGAAGAACCCGCAGCAGTTCGAGAAAGCTGAGCAAGTTCGTGCAAGCCACATTCTGATAGCGCTCCAAAAGGATGCTGAAGAGTCGGTGGTGGCGGAAAAAAAGAAAGCGGCGGAAGCTATTATCGCCCGGGTGAAGGCGGGCGAAGCCTTTGACAAACTCGCAGCGGAACTTTCCGAGGACCCCAGCGCGAAGCAGAATTCTGGCGACCTCAACTTCTTTACTAAAGAGCAGATGGTGCCGGAGTTTTCTCAAGCTGCTTTCGGCATGCAAAAAGGGGATTTGAGTGATCCAGTTCGCAGCCAGTTCGGTTTTCATGTCATACAGGTCACAGATCGGAAGGATGGTGAAAAAATGACCCTCGATGCAGTGAAGCCCCAGCTGTTGATTTTTCTAAACCGTCAAAAACACGATCAGGAGGTTCAGAAGCTCTTGCAAAATGTTAGGGAGAAGGCGGATGTGCAAGTAAAGCTGCCGTAGATCCGCAGTCGCCCGCGGTTCTAGTAGCAGGCGTCTTTAATAGAACTTCAGGCGAGTCCTAAATCTGAACTTTGCGAGGTTAGAAGGTCGCGAGACTTTTGGCCGTTCCCTCCCGGGGGGAACGGCCTTTTTGCTGCGAGCACTTGATGGTCGCGCGTGGCTTGGCCGCGAGCGGACGTCCGGGGTTGTTTTTCGTGTTTTCCCAGAGGGGATGTTCTCGGAATCAAAAACATGCGGTTTTGTCATTCGGAGCATTGACCCCTGCCAGAAGTGGTGGCAGAAAGTGGGGCGATGTGGGGTGAAGTGGGTTGATTATCCTTGGTTTTTGTCCCGCGCATGTTTTGAAAGCTTCAACCAATTAAAATTCAGGAATTTATGGCAATCACAAAGAACTCGAATCCGATCTTTTCGGGCGAGTTCCGTCATGCCCTAGATCCTAAAAACAGAGTTACAATTCCCTCGCGTTGGCGGAGTTCCGACGCTGACGAGTTCTTTGTGATTTTGGACCGCTCCGGTTCCTTCGCTCGGGTGATGCCCCCGGAGCAGTTCCGCGCAGTTGGTGAACGCTTGTCGCAGAATCCAGAGATTGCTCCGAGGGATCGGGCGGTGTTTTTACGGCACTTTTATTCGCGCTCCATCCAAGTTTTCTCGGATAAGCAGGGCCGGTTGACGCTCCCGGAGGATTTGGCGGCAAAGTTGGGTTTAGAGGGAGACGCTGTGCTTGTGGGTTCCCACGAGACTTTTGAATTGTGGAATTCCAAGGCGTGGAGCGAGACCCAGCAGACTGAAAACGCAACCTTCGAGCGGGTTGCTGACCTTGTGGGGCTATGATTGAGATGTCTGATCCAAAGAAGACTTCGAGGCCTGGGGTGGGATTGCCGTTTTATCACCGCTCTGTGCTCTTAGATGAAGTGCTCGGAATGTTGCTTGTCGCGCCCGGGCGCACCTATTTGGATGGAACGCTTGG
>JBILLC010000385.1:0-3232 GCA_044376275.1 Chthoniobacteraceae bacterium
GGTGATAAATCACGCTCCAACCTCTGCTCGAGCCTCCGCTGCAAGCGCCGTGGAAAGATACCGTTCACCAGTCGAGCATGCGATCGTGACGATCAGTTTTCCTTTGTTCTCCGGCCGTTTGGCAACAGCGATCGCGGCGCATACGTTCGCACCCGATGAGATTCCGGCGAGGATGCCCTCTTCTTTCGCAAGGCGTCTGGCCATCGCGAATGCGTCGTCATTGGTCACCGTGATAACCTCGTCAACAATACCCAAATGGAGGTTGTTCGGCACAAATCCCGCTCCGGTTCCCTGAATTTTATGCGGCCCAGGTTTCACAGGTTGTCCTGACATGGTTTGAGTAATGACCGGGGAATCGCTGGGCTCGACAGCGATGGCTTTGAGCGAGGGTTTGCGTGCCTTCAAGACTTCGGCGCTGCCCGTGATCGTGCCGCCGGTTCCGACCGCGGCCACAAAGATGTCGATTTTACCATCGGTGTCCGTCCAGATTTCTTCGGCGGTGGTTTTGCGATGGATTTCGGGATTGGCTGGGTTGTTGAACTGCTGCGGCATCCAGGAGTTTGGGGTTTCGGCAATGAGTGCCTCCGCCTTTGCGATGGCACCTTTCATTCCTTCCGGTCCCGGTGTGAGCACGAGTTTCGCGCCAAGCATGGAGAGGAGCGTGCGCCGCTCGAGTGACATGGTCTCTGGCATGGTAAGGATGAGCTTGTAGCCTTTGGACGCGCAGACAAACGCCAAAGCGATCCCGGTATTGCCGCTTGTCGGTTCGATAATAACCGTGTCTTTGTTTACCTTCCCTTCGAGTTCAGCCGCTGTGATCATCGCGGCTCCGATCCGATCTTTGACGCTTCCCAGGGGGTTGAAGAATTCGCATTTGAGGGCGATGGTCGCATCGAGGCCCTGTGTCACGTGATTGAGCTTTACGAGTGGGGTGCGGCCGACGGTTTCGATGATGTTGTTGTAGATCTGGCCCATGGTAATTTTTATGCAGTTTGATTTGCGGAATGGACCCGATCCATAGCTAAGGAGCGCTCGACTCGCAAGTCGCCCGTTGGTTCGCGAATGGATGCGGGGTTGCGTAACAGCTTTGGGCGACATAGCGTCCGCTGTCAGGATTTACCCCACACCCCATCATGAAAGTTTCCTTTTTACTCCCTGCGATTCTGTGGCTTGGCGCTGCTGTCTGCGGGGCGCAGTCTGGCGCCTCGGGCGCTGGTTCCAAGCTGACCGAGGTCTCAAAACTGGACCCTGCCATGGCGGCGAGTAAAGCTACCGCCGAGTCCGTTCAATGGCACGATGTTACCAAATGGGGGGTGGAAGGCAGAGAATGGCCGGAGCGGGATCGGTTGCGCTATTTTGACCGTCTGCCGGCTGAGGCTGAAAAAACCGTCACCTCAGCCGTATGGAAGCTCAGCCGTGACAGCGCAGGAATGATGGTCCGCTTCAAAACAGACGCAACTTCGTTGCACGTGCATTACAAGCTGTCGAAAGAGCTGCTTGGCATGCCGCATATGCCTGCGACAGGTGTCAGTGGGGTCGATTTTTACGCACGGGATGATGCAGGAAAGTGGCGCTGGGTCATGGTTACCAAGCCCGCAACTCAGGAGGTCCAGGTAGAGGTTATCAAGGGACTGGCCCCCGGAGTGCGGGAATATGCGGCCTATCTGCCCCTTTACAATGGGGTCGAATCGCTCGAGATCGGCGTGCCCAAGGGCGCCCAATTCGAGGGACTCGCGCCGCGGCCGAAGCCTGTGGTTTTCTATGGCACGTCGATTACCCATGGGGCGTGCGCGAGCCGCCCCGGCATGGTGCATACAGCGATTCTGGGTCGCCGCCTTGATATGCCGGTGGTGAATCTGGGCTTTTCAGGAAATGGCAGGATGGACGCTGCGATTGGCGATTTAATGGGGCGCATCGACGCGGCCGCTTTCGTGATTGATTGTCTTCCGAACATGGGCCCGGTGGACGTTGCCGCCAAATGCGTGCCGCTCGTCCATCAATTGCGCGCAGCCCAACCTCTGATCCCGATAATCCTAGTTGAAGACCGGCGTTACACCAACGATTGGATCACGCCCGCGAAATCAAAGTTTCATGATGACAATCACGCGGCTTTGAAAGCGGCCTGGGAAACGCTGCAGAAGGAGGGGGTTAAAAATCTCCACTACATCTCTGGTGACGCACTTTATGGCACTGACTCGGAAGGTGCCACGGACGCATCTCACGCCAATGATCTTGGGTTCATGCGTCAGGCAGACGTTTTTGAGCCCGTGCTCCGCCGGGCTTTGGCGCGATAGTCTCCGTCGAAAATCTTGAACGAGCTTCCAAACGTTTTTTCACAAGCGCTCAAGACATTCGGCGAACATACGCCCCGGAGACATCGCGGCTTCACTGTGCCGCGCCGACCTTTGATCGATGTGTTTTACCCTCTGTGGATGCAGGTGCCGCTGCGATGGAATTCGTCGCACTTCGCCTCGATCCGAGTCAATTTTTTTGAGGGCGAGAAACCGAGCCGTTTCGTGATGCAGTTTTCGAGGGTGTCTATGTTGCGGTCCTCGAACTCGACAATCCGGTTACAGTCCACGCAAATCAAATGGCTATGGCGCGGATGATCGATGTAGTTCGGATCGTAAAGCATCTGGTCCTTGCCAAGGTCGAGTTCCTTGAGGAGCCCGCTTTCCACCAGAAGCGGAAGTGTTCGGTACACGGTGGCCCGGGAGACGGATGGTTCGATTTCTCGTGAGCGAATCAAGAGTTCCTCCGCCGTGTAATGATCCGTGTGGCTAAATGCCGCTTCGATAATCGCATCGCGCTGAGCAGTGCGGCGCAGTCCGCTGGCTTGGATGAATTCGTAAATGCGGTCGCGGACAGCGGGTTCCATGGGGAGAGGTTAGCAGCGTCTGTTTTTGTGGTCAAACACACCGGCGGAAACCCGGTTGTTTGAGTTTAAAAGTCACGGAGAGACAAAAGCAAACCTTGCAGGCCCTACAGAGTAAACAAGGGTGTGGACTTGGCTCCGCGTGGAACCAAAGACGGGCTTATGCAAAGCAAAGGGCGCGGTTAAGGGAACTACAAAGGGAAGTCCTTCTTCGTTCTTGGCGGGAATGGCACTTCGCGCTCAAGTGACAGAAAATGGCCGCCGGAACCCTGATGCATCAGTTTCGACTGCATTAACGAGCGCCTTAACTGCCTCGGGAGGTGGTTTCGTTCAATTTGACAGCGCTCTGATGTCCTC
>JBILLC010000386.1:0-3224 GCA_044376275.1 Chthoniobacteraceae bacterium
GCTGGCCTGCAGGATACTGACCAAGGCTTGACGCGCGCTCATGATTGAAAGTCAACGGACCGTTCCAAGTTAGTTCCTATTCGCACTAGCGCGACGTTGAATCAGATTTCCCAGAATTACTCGGCTTCGCGCTGCCGGGAACTACGGCGGGCTTCGACTTTGGCGCGGAGACGACAGGAATCACCATTGGGGGCGGGGTTGGCGGAGGGGTCCTCTCGCCCATGTCTGGCGGAGCCACTCCTGCGGGATTCGCTCGAAACGTGGATCTTGGTGCCTCACGCATCTCCGATTTGCGATTCTTGAATCCCAACCCGTCCTCCAAATTAACGGGAATTTCCATGGGCATCATGTTCCTGTCGCGGACCTCGACCGCGTCAGCATTTCCCATCGAAACTGAGGGGCGGATAAGAATTACCAGTTCCGTACGCTTGTTATCAGTGGATGTGCTTCGGAACAACGGACCGATAAGCGGGGCTCGACTCAGGAACGGAACGCCTGACGTGGACTTGTTTTGAGATTGTTTGATCAGCCCCCCGAGCACCAATGTGCCCTCATTCGGGACGGTGACCGCCGTCTGCAACTGACGGTTCGAGATAATCGGATACTTGTTGTTGTCGATGACTGACTCCCCAGTTCGCTCCGCGATGTTCTGCACGATGTCCAAGTGCACCTCGCGGTCAGAATTGATCAGGGGCACCACTTCCAAGCTCAAGTTCACATCGATGTACTGCACTTGATTTTGCTGCACTAGATTCGAAGCACTGCCGCCCAAACCAGACTGCACGCCGGTGATCACCGCAATGCGCTCACCGCTAATGAGCGATGCTTTTTTATTGTTGCTTGCAAACAGTGTTGGTCGAGATGTGACCCGAAATTTGTTGCTCGATTCGAGCGCTGTCACAAGTGCCCCGAGATTGTCATTCTTCGCCACAAATCCCTGAATACCCCCAACGCCTCCACCGATGATCCGGCTGATACTCATGTTGCTGAGGGTCCTTTGGAGATCAATGCTGATCGCGTTGTCCTTAATTGTGACAGGAGATCCCGATGCGGTAGCCGATCCCCCGGTGACGCTCACCAAGTTGGATAAATTACCGTGTTTTCCGAGCAAGTAAGTCAGCCCCAGCTGCTGCCCATCACCAAGCGAGAGTTCGCCAATGATTGTTGTCAACATGACCTGAGGCGTGCGCACATCCAAACGGTCGATAAGGTGATTCACTTTCTCCCGAATGTCCGCACTGCCGATCACAATGATCGAATTCCGACGCTTGTCGGCCATGATTCGAGAATTCCCAACGACGACCGTCTGCGGCACGACCTCATGCGGTTCGCTTTGCAAACTCAAGCTTTGGGTAGAAGAGCCTCCCAGCCCCCCCCTTCCCGACAAGGAGCTGTTGTTTCCAAACGGATTTGTTTGCTGTGCCGAGTTGGAGACTGGTGTAGCGCGGCTAGTCGGGGCGGTTGCACCAGTGGCGCCAGTCTCTTTAGCACCTGGATCCGATACAGCCCTCACCAATGCATCCAAAATATCGCCAGCTGAAACGTATTTGAGCTCTCGGACAAAAGGCTCATTGAAAGGAACGTCTTGGTCGAACTCCGTAATCAACTTTCTGATCACGGGAATATTGACCGGACGCGTCACAACATAAATCCGATTCGTGCGTTCGTCAGCGGTCAGACGCACTTTGCCCGCCAGCATGGAATCTTCTGTCATCCCCCCGATCTCAACGGTCGTAAGCCCGGGAACCGCTTGGGGTGGCGCCCCTCCCGGAGGCGCCCCATCAGGCTGTGGCTTTGGCGCAGCATTGGCAGGACGCGGCACCGCGCCTGTTTGTTGGGGTTTCTCGAAAAGTTTCTCGAGCATCTGCACAACGTCCTTCGCTGAAGCCCGAATCAACGTGATAAACTCTCCTTCAACTCGTGTTGGCTCCAAATCCGCCGCACGAATCAGACGCATCATCGCACGAATCACCGCCGTGTTTTCCGTGAGCACAAGAAGCTGTGACTTTGGCAGTGCCACGATATTGGGAGCGTATTCAGGCCTCGACGGGGGCATGGCCTGCTGAAGGATTTGCGAAAGCTCGGTGGGATCCGCATAAGTCAGCTTCACAAGATACATCACCACCTGCTCGTTGTCCGGAATCGGCTCGGGCTCGGAGTACACGGGAACCGCGACCTGTCGCGGTGAGCGGGCAAGTCCGGTGACCTTGATCAGGTTCGGGTCGCTATCAACCGGCACAAGGTGATAGCCGTTCATCATCAGGGTTATTTCAATGATCCGGATGGCCTCTTCCTTGGTCACCTCGGGCACATTGATATTCACCTGCCCCTGAACCTGATTGTCGTACACCAGACGTTTCCCAACCAAGATCTCGTACTGGGCAAGCACATCGCGCACGTCCGCATTGGGGAAGCGGAGTGTCACCATATCCCCCAATGCTGCATTTTGGGCCGGGGCAGTTAGAGCCGAGGCGCAAGCAGCGACCAGCGGCACAAGTTTACGAAAGAGACCGTGGGGATGGAGCATGGGAGAATTTCACCAACTTCGTTGCCAAACATGCCGATGACAACAGCAAATAGGTTCACAAAAAGTTTCCTCGAAAAATGAATTTCCCGCAACATCCATTCTTGCGGCGGTTTGGAGTTTAGCAGGCCGAGCATGGCACGGGGCGGCCCGCCGCGCTCAGACATAAACACCCGCCACTGCGCAACCTAAAAAGTCGACTCAATCCAACGTACGAATCTCTGCAGCCTGAGCCTTCATCCGGCGCCGATCCATAAGCCAGACGATCCAGATGCAGGCCTCATAGATCGCCACCACAGGCGCAGCCAGCATCATGAAAGTGAACGGATCAGGGGTCGGGGACAAAACCGCCACCAAAATTAGGATCGCTGTAATGGCGTAGGGGCGCGATTTGGAAAGCATCGGAAAGGTCACCAACCCCAGTGCTGCCATTCCAATCACTCCGACAGGCAGTTCGCAGAACAAGCCGCACGAAATCGTCAAATGAGTGACAAATGCAAAGTAATCTCTCGCCTGCCAGCGTGGATCCATGCCCATGCTTGTTGCGTAGGTTCGAAACCAGCTTAGGGTTGAAGGCAATACGTAATAGTAACTTACAACCGCGCCGGCACCGAACAGGACGAACCCGGCGGCGATAGCGGGAAGCAGTATCCGGCGCTCCTTGGAAGTCAGCGCTGGCAGGACAAACTCCGCCAGAAAA
>JBILLC010000504.1:0-2560 GCA_044376275.1 Chthoniobacteraceae bacterium
CCAGTGGTGGTTGGAGAGCGATTGGAGTGGCGCGAAGCAAAGTCGGTCTCGGAGTTTGTCGCTTCGGCATCGTTCCCGGGTCTTCGGGAACCGCTCGATGGTCCGCGTGTCGAGCTTTGCGAAGCAGATCTGCTTGTCATTCCGGGACTCGCTTTCACGTCAGGGGGAAAGCGGCTTGGGCGCGGCGGAGGTTTTTACGACCGGGCTTTGGAGAGGTTGCCTACGGCGGTGAGGCGCATTGGCGTTTGTTTCGAATATCAAGTCCTCGAGGACCTGCCGACCGAATGCCATGATGCCAGGCTGGACATCATTGTAGCGGGTTGATTGTAGCAGTGCGGCCCCGGGAGAGGTTCAGGTTCCTGCGGCGTCGCGGTAAACTGCATCAAGAATCTCAACCGACGTTGAGTAAGAATTTGCGGTGCGCCGCTCTTCAATCTGGGTCGTGAGCTTGGATGGGATTTTGAGCCACGTACTCGGAAGGCTGTAGTAATTCAAATCGGAGTTGCCCTCTAGTGCGCGAACCGCCTCATGGAAGTGAGATTGGAGGCGCTCGCGTGCATCGTTCTCTGAAATCGGAGGGGCAGGCTTAAAAACTCCGAACAAATTTCCACCATCCCCGATCTCGCCACATGTCAACGCATGCAAGCCGGCACGGGCGGCCGTAACTTCAAGCGTTTTCGCGCTGAAACCAGTCAGGTGAGCTTTGTGCCATTTGTGCGAAAACTTCATCCTTGGATACAGGATATTCGGAACCTCGATGACGAAGAGTCCGTCATTCTGCAGCATCGCTGAGAGGCGTCTAAGCTCCTCCACCGGAAACTCCAAATGCTCGAGAACATGGAAGAGAGTGATGAGGTTGAATTTTTCCGCAGGAGCCGTGAACTCTGAAAATGTGCAGTTCGCGACGTTTAATCCAAGCTGCTTTTTTGCGTGCTCGGCGTAACCGGAGTTTGGCTCAATACCCATCGCGGCATGACCGAGTTTGTTCATCAAAAAGACAAACTCGCCGCTGCTTGCTCCCGCATCCAAGGTTCGCAGTTTAGTCCCCTCAGTTTCGTTTAAGTAAGGTCTGATGCGGCGAAAACGATCCAAAGCGCATCGAGCAGCTCGAAGCACGTGTCTTTTTTGCGGAGAGAACGAGCCTTTATACTGCTGCCGGTAGTCGGTTTTGTAGAACTCCTCGACATCCGGCATGGGAATGGGGTCGACGCCGATGAAGCCGGTGTCCTTCCAGCAGATATTCTTGAGTTCCCCGCCATGTCTGTCTCTGGAGGTCAATAAAACCGCGTCGTGCGCGCCTGTCAGGGGGCATGCGCGAGCGGAGCAAATGTCAGAGAGTTCCATGGCGGCGTTTCAATGAGTCGCCTTTAAAAAGTTGCGGCGACTTTCGGTATGTATGCATCATGAATCGAAAATAAACACTCCCGCAAGAGCGTAAATAGCCTGAGTGCCTGCATAACCGCCCCAATTAAAACGTTTAAAGAAACCGACGAGGGAATGTGTCCCCTCTGCCGGGATCGGCAGTTGGGGCTAGAACGTAGACTGCGGTGTGGATTGAGCAGGATTGCCTCCATCCATAAGACTGATGGAAATGTCGGCTCTCGTTACTCGCGCGTTTTGCGAGGTTTTCAACTGATCAAAAGCAAGCGTGGTGGGTCGCCTGGTTGTGTCTGTGGTGCGCGGTGAATGCACGGTGGCACGGGGCTGTTTGGGTAATCCACAGCGATTCGCCACAGGTTTCCGACGCCGAATGAGAAAGGCTGCGCGGCCCCGAGCGGAGCATAATGTAGATCGTAGCAGCATTCCGAAAGATGCTCACGGAACACCGCATCATCCGAGCCTCCGAAAGACTCAAGCAATTCCGCACGAACCTCTCAGATATCGACCTTGCGCAGCGCTTGATCATTGCGCAACCCTTCGCTCGCGGCACCGTGATAAGTGCACAGATAAGTGTCCGTTTCGATCGGTGAACTGTCGGCGTGAAACGAGTAAACATCGGTTGGAATCGGACCACCGTTATCGTCGCGCAAGTAACCGTTGACGCAGTCCAAAACAGGATCCAATCCAGCATCGCGAAGTGCGTGCAGGTCCCTGAAGATTCCTGCCAGCGCAATCATGCCGTCAGCGCTGAGGCAAAGGGAGGCAAGCGATGCCTCATCCAGTGTGGTGATACCTTCCTCAATCTTGATGTGCCTGAGGATCTCGCTGAAATCTCCGGCCAATTCCCGCTGCCAGCAAAGGGCATTAATACCATCGGCAAACGGGCTGTTCACGAGCTCCTCAAAGCTGTCCACTAATCTGATCCGCGTATAGTCCGCTGGGAGAAATAATGCGCTCATGACTTCTGTTTTTACCTAAGTGCAAAAGAAAGGCTGCAAGTTTGCACACTTGCAGCCTTTCGCGGAAGCCTCAGCCAAGCGCCCGTGTTTGATGGGGGGCTTGATTGCGTCGCTTTTGAATTACAATTTCGATTGAATGACCTGTTCTAGCTTCACGATATCTGCTGCGAACTTTCGAATGCCCTCCGCAGTTTTTTCAGTTGCCATGGCGTCCTCATTGA
>JBILLC010000388.1:0-3215 GCA_044376275.1 Chthoniobacteraceae bacterium
GCCAAGCGTGATGCTGCAGGTTCCGTATCGTCGCAGGCATCTTATCACGGCAGAATGGCCGGGGGAAAATAGGCCGCTCGCCGCGCACGTTCAGGATTCGCGCTTGAGTTCGCCGCTGTGGGCCGCGAATCCCGCACCGAAGCCCGTGAGCCAGAGGCTGTGAGCTGTGGGAAAACTTTTGAGTGATTCCTCCAGCCCAGCCAGCACACTAGGGCTGCTGATATTCCCAAACTGCCGGAGTACCTCTCGCGTTTCCGAAAGTTGATGTGAGGGGATCGCTTGCTCAATCGCCTCGATAACGTCGCGACCGCCGTTGTGTGCCACTACACGATCAGGGTTTTCCGATCTTGAAGAGAAGAGTTCCGCAACGGCTTGGGCAGCGAGTGAAGGCACATCCCGGTGAAGTTGGTTTTTGAGGCGACCGTTGGAATGCACAAAACGAACCTTCTCCCTGTGGTCGGGTTTGTGAAGCGTGCGGAAATTTTGAAACCGGAATTGTTCACCTCGATTTCGCCCCTGCCAGATTGCAGCCGCAGCGCCGTCGCCGAAGAGGCAGAGGCTGATGAGCACTCCGGATTCGTCATTCAAGTAAAAAGCGGCGGAGGAAATTTCGACAGCTACCGTGGCAACGGTCGCATGCGGGTTGGCTGCCAAAAATCCGCGCGCTGCTTCAAGAAGTGGGAGTGCGGCTCCGCAACCTAGACCGAGCAGATCCTGCAAAAAAGCATTTGGACGTAAGCCTAGCGCCTCCGAAACATAACTGCTTAGACCGGGGCAAAGATACCCTGTGCAAGTGCAAATCAGGAGCGCATCGATACTCCCGGGTTTTAGTGACGCTAAGTCACAGGCCTTCAGGAGAGCGGCTGATGAAAGTTTTGGCGCATTCTTCTCGAAATAGCGGTGTAGCTCGTCTGCGTTCCAACCAAAGGTGCGTTTCAAATCAGGCTCGCAGAAATGACGCTTCTCAATTCCTGAATCCCCCGTGAGAACCTTGCGCAGCAAATTTCTTGAACGGACTCGCAGTCCATCGAGTGCTCCGGATTCAGTAAGCATTTGCAGGCATTCAGCCTGTGAAAACGAAGCCGGTGGGAATGCGGTGGCGAGGGATTGTAGGTACATCAGCGGACGAGATTCAGGAGAGTTTGCAACGGAACACATCCGCGCTGTGCTAGCGCGCTGATGATTTTTAGCCCTGTCGGGCTTGTGAGGCAGCCGTGCACCAACGCCGCTGTCGTCATCCGGCGTCGAAAGCGGATCGTCTGATTCGCTAAAGCCGTGCCGGCGGCAGTAGGCCACGGCTCTCGGCCTGATGCGTAGTCAAGTGCGGGTTGCAGCGCGCACTCAGCAGACTCAAACGCCATACTCATGCCATTACCTGTGAATGGCGCAATCATGCAAGCAGCGTCTCCAATCCGAAAGGCAGGTCCACTTTGCGGTCCAAGCTCAAAACCTGCGACTCCACAGAAACTCGATTCCTCCAAAGTTGCGTTTTCCAATCGATCGGCAAGCGCATTGAGTGAGGCGCGCCGGAGTACCGAGATCAGCAGGCCGGTTCCCTTCGCGCCGTTGTTGGGGCGGCTCTTGAATAGACCGCAGATATTGATTTTTCCGTCTTCGATCTTTGCGAGGCCTACGTAGCCGTCCGCAGAAGTAAACATTTCGAGGTCGTGCGAAACCGGGAGGTTGCGTGCATGGCACTTCAAGCCAAGCCAGCCTGAGGTTCGTCGCGGGCGGCCTGCGGCCCAGATCATTCCTTGAGCCGGTGCAATGCGGGAGTTTGTCACAAGTGTGCCTCCCAAAGAGGTGAAGTGCCGTTGCAGGAGGTCATCAAGCTTCCATCGCGAGATGCCGAGTCCCGGAACAGTCATCTTGGCAAGTTCGCCGGACGAGTTGTTCCACGACGCACTTTCCAACTTTGTGGCCCCGCTCAGGCAATCGGTGATGCCAAGCGTCGCCAATGTGTCGTCACTGACGCCGCTGATAAATTCGCCGCAAACACGATGGCGCGGGTAGTTGGACGCCTCGTGCAGAGTGACGGAAACGCCGCGCCTCTGCAGAGCAATCCCCAGCGAGAGTCCGGCCAAGCCTCCACCAGCGATCGTGATCGAGTGTTTCAATGGCGCGAGGCTATCAACCGTAACGATCCGCGCCAGTGAGATGATTCACTGATTTTCCAAAAAGACGGGTGTAACCCCAGTAGGGCAGGAAGTTCACCACAGCGGAATCCCGCTCGTATGCTGACTGGCATGTCGTGCCCGGTGACTTCTCCGGTGAAGGGACGGGACAGACTGGAAAAGACGAGCGGTATCCGTCCGCGAAAAGGCTCGCAGAATGCGAGGCACCTGAACCCTTGCATTTTGTTTCCGATCTCCCGCAGAGCCTCATCCGTAAAATGATGTAGAATAAGGCTGCCAACGAGGATATCAGCGCTTGTCTGCGACAGAGTCTCGAAAAAGTTTCCACTGATCCACTCGATGGCCGTGGGCAGATCTGCTGGTCGGCCGACTAAGTCAAGGCCTGTAACGGCGCAGGAGGGGAGTGCCTGGTGGATTCTGCGGCAGAGTTCGCCCTCGCCTGCGCCGATCTCCAGAATACGGGCCGGGCACGGATTCTGTTTTTTGAGCTGACCCACAATCCATCGGGAGTTGCCTAGGAAAAAGTCGATCCAGCGCAGATCTCTGCGGCTTTCCATTGCGCGCGGGTCGGCCGGATCCAGCGAATCCAAAATTTCGGGAACGATAACACGATCTAGTTCGCGCATGGGTTGGTTGGATTGACGTCTGTTGGAGACTTCCAAGTCATCCACATTCACCTTAACTCAAATGAAAGTCACGTTCCCTCGACAACAGCTGTTACAAGAATAGTGGGAATGAATTCGAGTGAAAGGTTGTGCGGTTGGAAGTTTTACAACAGGATGCTCCATATGAACTCTCCTAAGTCTGTGTTAGTGGCGGCGATGCTTCTCGTTTTGGCATCTCCGGCAATTTCCGCACCTCAGTTCGACTTCGACTTGGAATCCGGCGCGGTTTGGAATTCAAAGGCCGACTTGCGGATCCCTAACAGTGGAGGCACGTTTTTTTCTCTCTCCAAGGATCTTGGGGCGGATGATCCAAAAGCATTCTTCCGCGGCCGCTTCACGTGGCATCCATCGCCGAAGCACGATTTCTCTCTGCTCTACGCTCCGCTTGAAATGGATTTTCGCGGCCAGTTCAACC
>JBILLC010000389.1:0-3213 GCA_044376275.1 Chthoniobacteraceae bacterium
CATTTAAAGGGCCTTGGATGGCTTTTCGTTTCAACCGCGCTTCCTCTCTGTAGAAGAGATTTTGGTGAATTATCAGCCCGTTTTTATCACGCATGAAACTCCTCGGATCGCTCCGCACGTTCTGCTCTGTGACTCGGCGCACCCGATTCCCAAATCAACAGAGTTGCCGCAGGTGTCGGGTTCTGAATTTTATGTGATCAAAAATGAGCGGCCAGACACGGATCACTGCAAATTCACACTTGGTGTTGGTCTCGCTTAGCGCAACAACAAGCTGTATGCCTCGTATGGTTTCAAAAGAGGTGAGGAAAATACACCCACTGAGCGTCTGTATATAACAGAGCGCCCGAGGTGTTGATCGCATCTCAGCAGCAAACCACCTGGATTCGGGATGGAGATTTCGATCGGCGGCGTAGGGAGCATGCTGGAACGATGGTTTGGTGGGTCGATCGTCCATGAACCATAGACCGGGTAACCAACCGGAGGCAGTCGTATTAAGCCATTCCATATGACATACATTGTATTGTGTTATTGAAATACACCTGACTGTAAGCAGTTTCTGTTGCTGTGAATAACTTGTGAACGGGATGATTGAGAGTTTTCCGTTCGCATCCCGAGTGAGTTCATTCGGCAGAATCCCGAGCGATGCGCCCGCTTTCGTAGGTTACCGGCTCGGAACGCATGTCTGCAAAACGCTCCTGACAATCGGACCAGCCGCCAGACCTACATCGGCCCCATTCGAGTCTTCCAATCCGATGGACGGACTTTTACCATCCAAGCGCAACTCTCGCTCCCTATGGCCTCCACCGCTCTCGACACTCGACAAAAGGCTCTTCAGTTGAACCTCGACCCCACATGGTATGGCACGTTCGCCGAGATTGGCGCCGGTCAGGAAGTTGTGCGTTGGTTCTTTCAAGTCGGTGCCGCCGCTGGGACCGTCGCCAAAAGCATGTCGGCCTACGATATGACGGTTTCGGATGCGATTTATGGCCACTCCAAGCGATATGTGTCGCGTGATCGACTTGAGGCGATGCTCGCGCACGAGTACGCGCTGGATGTTGAGCGTCTAGACTCGCGGCGCGGTGAGAAAACCTGCTTTTTCGCCTTCGCGGACACTGTTGCAACCCGCTCATTCAAAGGATCCAGCGAGTGCCATGGCTGGATGGGAATCACTTTCCAACACGCGCCAAGGTCGAATCCAAGTCGGATCATTATCCATGTCCGGATGCTTGATAGCGAGGCCGCCTCTCAGCAAGAGGCTCTTGGGATAGTCGGCGTTAATCTTGTGTATGGAGCTGCTTATTTGCACAAAGATCCCGAAGCTCTACTTTCCTCATTGCTTGACCAGCTGTCGGTAGGCCGCATTGAGATTGATATGATTGAATTCAGCGGAGACGTCTTCTCGGGCGTTGATAATCGGCTGATGAGCCTTCGTCTGGTTCAGATGGGCCTCTCCGGCGCAGCGATGTTCGGCGCCGATGGGCATGTACTTCAGCCGTCCGAGGCCTTTTATAAGAAATCAGTGCTCGTAGAACCTGGTGCCTTCCATCCATTTACGAAGGTTCATATGGATATACTGGAAAGCGCCGCCGAGAAATTTCGGCAGGTTCCAGATGTTGAGGCGGACTCCGTGGTTCCAGTGATGGAGATCACCATGCGAAGCCTCCTGGCGAATGGCGCTAGGGTAAATCCGCAGGATTTTCTAGACCGGGTTGAGGTAATCGGTGCGTGCGGATTCCCGGTTTTAGTTTCAGATTTCTCTGAGTACTACCGACTGGCTGCATATCTGGCTCGCATGACCAGCGAACCCCTTGGAATTGCACTCGGCATGCGTCGTCTGATTGATCTCTTCAATGAACAAGCCTACGCAAATCTTCCGGGAGGGATTCTAGAGGCGTTTGGTCGGCTGTTTAAAAACCAAATGAAACTTCTGGTTTATCCATCAAAGGATGCAAAAACTGGAGCGGTTACCTCGCTTGGTTCATTCCAGATGCAAGGCGCCCTCTCAAACTTGTTTGCGTATCTGCGAGAGCGCGGATCGTTTGTCGAATTGGATAATCACAAACCAGATTTGCTGGGTATCTACGCCAAGGAAGTGCTGGCTTCGATCGCCTCCGGAACGGAGGCCTGGAGATCTCAGGTTCCCTCTCAGGCTGTCGAATTAATCGCAAAGCAAAAGTTGTTTGCCCACTCTTAGAGGGGCCGGTCGCTGACCCGCACTCTGGCGCAACTCTTGTCGCCGGCTTTGCGCAGGCAGGCTCCACTCGCCTCGCCTAGCGAAGTTTTTATTTACTCAGTGAACAGGAGTGGCAGCATGGCCACCTTGATAAGAATCCTTAATAGGAATTGTTTCCTATGCGGATATTGTGATCGTTTCCGCACCTGTACGCCGCAGAGCGCTGTGGAACCGGCCGCGGAACCATCAATCTACACCCGAGCAAGCGGATGTCGATTTACCACAGCCGCAGCTGCCCCCCGTTACTTCAACCTCGAATGAAATTCCCTGGAGTGCCGTCTGGTCATGGACGATCTGGAGAAATTCGAGCATTTGATCCGCGGGCGGCTCGGAACATTCAAGGCGCAGAACGATTGGTTTATCCACAAACTGTGGGTATGCATCTGCCATCTCGCCGTCCAAAATGAACGACAGGTATGCGTTCAGCTTTTCTTGTAACTGGAAGAGTTGAAGATTCGGCTCGTGCCAAGGGCGTTTCTCAAACATCACAAGAAGCACGTGGCCCGAGGTTGCATCGAAGGCTAAGAAGTCGATGACCCCGGGATGCTCGAGTCCCATGGGCTTCACCGCTGTGGTTGGCTGATTTTGCTCGCTCATATTTGATGGTGCTCGCCGGCAGGCAGGCTAACTCGAAGGAAGCAAATGCTTCCATACGTTTCTGAAGTTGGACAGCATCCGTCCTCGAATCATTATGAAGGCAATCGTTGTTGATAATTTTGGAGGTCCTGAAGTGTTGAGCCTCAAAGAGGTCCAGAAGCCGGATCTTGGCGACGATCAGATCTTGGTGAAGATCGAATTTGCGGGTGTAAATCCGGTCGATTGCTACATCAGATCAGGCATTTACGCGTCCCTTCCTCCTACCGGTTACACGCCAGGAATGGATGGTGCGGGAACAGTGGAGGCGGTTGGAAAGCAGGTACGGGGCTATCGCAAGGGCCAGCGTGTTTATGTGGCAGGCAGTGTGAGCGGCACATACGCGG
>JBILLC010000390.1:0-3199 GCA_044376275.1 Chthoniobacteraceae bacterium
TTCGCTGCGGCGCATCCCGCTCCGGCAAAACTGCCAGCCATCCTTCCCATCGTGCTCGCGCAGGGCAAACGTCCTTGGAAAACCGCTCCGCGCTTGGAAGACCTCATCGGCATGCCGGCTGAACTCGCAGACATGATCCGACCGTGGCAACCAACGCTCATGTACCGGCTGCTCGAGTTGGTGCGCATCCCCTACGAGGAGCTCGCTGGAACCGCAGAGGGCATTATGACATTGCGCGCGTTGAAAGCGGAGCCGCTCGATGAACTGCTGAGCGATGCCTTGTGGGAGGAGTCCATTTTATTTGCGATTTCCGACAGTGCCTTGGAACGGATGTTGCGCTATGTTTTGAACGCTGAGCAAAACGTCTCCCTGCTCAAAGAACGCATCAAAACCATCCGCAGCAAACCCCTTCAAACCAAAACCATGACTCTCGCCGATCAACTCAGACTGGAAGGCAAAGAAGAAGGCAAACTGGAAGGCCTATCCGAGGGGCTCTCGGAGGGTCAGTTGCGAGCCTTCCGGACGGCAGTACAACGCAACTTAGAAATCACCCACGGGTCTTGCCCCGAAGGAATCCGTGAGGCATTGGACGCCATCAACGATCCGAAGCAACTTGAGCGACTCCTTGAAAGCGCCATCCGCTCCGAATCGCTTGAGGCCTTCGCACAGAGACTCTAAGCCGCAAGCGCATGCGCAGCGGACAATCAGCGCCGCCGTCTGTTTTCTACACCGTACAGATGGAGAGCGCCGCCCACTGGAGCCGTCCGTCTTTTACGCCGAAAACAAGCCGTTTCGATTACGCTATCAGGGCCTAACCGCGATTTTTTTATGCAAAAACACAACGAACGCGGAAATTCAAACAAGTGTTTATTGCGCTCTGCGACAACCCCAGGCTTCGTCGGCGGGTTAAGGGCGAGGGCAAAGTTCGTGAGACGTTGATCTGAGTCCTCGTAGCACCTGCGCTCCTCAAGTCACGTTAAGATGATCAGGCCCATTGACAAATCTTCACGGAAAAGTCTCGATTCGGAGTCCACACGCGCCCAAAAACTTGTGGTTGCGTTGTTCCATTGCCGGGCGTTTTACTGCGATGGCCGTCACTTGCCAAATCCGCGACGATAGAGAGCCGTCGTCATCACTCTTGTGTGTGAACTCCCCGACTATCCTGTAGTCATGCAAACTTCAGACGCGGATCGTTTTATCCTCCCAAGCATCCGTGACTGGCGAGGCAAGCGTTTAATGCCATGCCACGACCCCAAATGCCGAGTCATGAAACCGGATTCCCTCCACAATTTCCCTCATTTTTGTATCGCGAATTGATCCACTCCCTTTAGCGATCCGACATTCCATCACTCCTTGCGAGCAGCATGTCTGCAATTGACCGGCCAATCCGTCCGTTCCCATCCTCGAATGGGTGGATGATTGCGAACCAAAAATGGTCGATACGGGCTTTCAGGACCGGGTCGCTTCCCTGATCTTGCTCAAACCACAGCAGAAACTGCTACACCTCCCGCGGTATGCGCTCAGCGGCAAGCGCTTCGAAGTGGCACGCTCCATCCGTATCGCCCCCGAGACTAACTGCATGGGCCTAGCTTTGGCTGTCCGCCAATTACCCACTGTCATGCGAGTCATTCTACTTCTTTCTTCGGGGAAAAGAGCCTGCTGCCATGCAAAGAGCCGCTCGCAAGAAAGTGGCTGTTGAAAACTCTGCGTAGCATCCAACGTCATCTCCACAATCCCATCAATGCCCGTGATGCAGAAACCGTATTCACAACATCCAAGCCTAGCCTGCGCGCAATCGACAAGCGCAACTGCTCTTGGTTTAGAAACTCACTTTCAATTGCGCTGGATTTGGTGACATCAGCGGTGAGGATCGTCAGTGTCGCTTGAGCCCTTGAAAGAGGCCCAAGACCATCCATGCGTCCCAGCGGTCTGCCTTGGGCGTTTCGCACCTTTGCTAGAGGCGGAGAAAGGCCTGACTCATCCGATTTGAAATCGGGCTAGCTCTTATATAGCTAAATGAGAGCTATATACAATGCATCAAATGCGCTGAATATCAACCTAATTACCACAGGCGCAAGAGAGATTAATAGAGTCAGACTAGAATCTCAGGGCCCATCTTGATCGGAAAACTGCAACTTTGGAGGGTGGAATCAAGCAGCCTGGGTAGCCTTGGTTGATGGCTCAGGGAGAAGGCGAACGTGTTTCAGCCATGGATCTGACGACCTTCTGCTGTTTTCCCGAATCTCCATGTTTCCTGATTTCTTCGGGTTACCGTACAGTGCTGCAACGACCAACCGCGATGAGCGCTTACACAAACAGCTTCACTGTGCCCACCCAAGGCAAAGGCACTTACGAAATCACCGAACGCGTTCAAGCTGCGCTGCTCAAAAGCGGTATCAGAACTGGAACGCTGACGGTTTTTATCCAACACACCAGCGCAAGTCTGGTGATTTATGAAAACGCCGATGCCTCGGCCAGAGTCGACCTGCATTCGTTCTTTGAGCGGCTTGTGCCCGAAAACACTCCCTATTTCGTGCACACGGACGAGGGCCCTGACGACATGCCCTCGCATCTGCGCATGGTTTTGACCCGCACTTCCGAAGTCATCCCGGTCGTAAGCGGCAGGCTGGCCCTTGGAACATGGCAGGGAATTTTCCTCTTCGAACACCGCCGCGCGCCGCATTCGCGCACCGTTGTGGTATCAGTCGTGGGAGAATAGCCCGCCCACCGCCAGCAGCCCACTCGTCCGGCGCTCCCTGTCATTGCAATCCCGCTGGCCGATAAAAGCCGCGCCATTATTCCCGAATACTACCGAATACGCCCGAATACTCCTCGTGAAGCGCCATGCTTTGCCAATCGCATCGGATCGGCGTAAGGTCGGCCTCATGCACCAAAATGAGATGCGTCTGGATCCGCTCACCGACGAGTGGACTTTGTTTTCAGAGAGCCGGGCCCACCAACCCACCGCGCCTTCTGTGCTGGAGGAGCATTCCGCGCAAACTGCCGCCAACCCGTTTATAGCGGGCTTTGAACACTACACGCCCCACACGCTCTATCAGGCGGAGGCCCAGCACGGCGGGCGCGTCAGGGTGGTTCCAAACCGCGCACCAGTGCTGCGCGTAGAAGGAGACGCGACGCGGCACGGCGAGGGCTTCTACGATCATATGGACGGCGTGGGCGCACACGAAGTGATCATTGA
>JBILLC010000017.1:0-11856 GCA_044376275.1 Chthoniobacteraceae bacterium
GCCATCGAAACAGAAGCACCGGTGACCAAGATCGAGAGAGGCCCGAACGCAGACACGCTCCTTCTCCATGCGGGGGAAAAAGTACTGCTCTGGTCGGTGACACAAAACAAGCTGGTGCACGAATTCAAGACGGGTGCCGCCACGTGCATTGACACTTCAATCGACGGAAAACTGGTTGCCGTTGGCGCCAAGGACGGGGCTTTGCGCGTCTTTGAAACCGAATCCGCAAAGCAAATTCACGAATTTCGAGGCAATTCAAACACGGCGAAAAATCTGGCCGCTCTTGAGTGGGATCACAATCGGGCTGGACTCGATATCGCCTTCCAAAAGGGCGTGCTCACCAAGCTCGATACGGAAAGCAAAGACTTGGAAAATCATTTCAAAAAAACCACTGACGCTGTTGCGGCAGCAAAAAAGGCGCTGCCGGACAAAAGCAAAGCGGCAACCACAGCATCAGATGCGACAAAAGCTGCAAGAAAAGCAGTTGAAGACGCGGAAACCGCTTTGAAGGCGTCTGAGACCGACGGCAAGCCTGCAGCGGCCGCGGTCGCCAAACAGAAAGAAGCATCAACCAAACTAGACGCCGCCATCACCGCCGAAAGATCCGCGCTCGCCGCGGTGGTGGCTGCTGAAAACGGGATCCGGGATGGGGAGGAAAACCTTAAGCGCATCGAAGCAGGACGCGCCAAAAACAGTGTGGCAGTTGCTGCAGCGAACGCTGCAACCGAATTTGCGAAAGCTGCGCAGACAGCGGCGCAGGCTAAAATAACCGAGATCAAAAAGCTCTGCGCCGACTCTGGCGCATCCTGTGTTTCCACAAAGCTGTCGACCGACGGCAATCTGGTCGCCACAGTGCTGAGCTCCGGCTGGATGCAGGTCTGGTCAACCGCCACAGGCGGCGCGGTGGAAGGCTTTGAAATCGGCCATTCGCTCGGAAATGCGGAGCTGCTCTTTGCATCGGACGGCCGCTTCGAACTCCTGACAGCAGGCGGCGAACGATTGTTCACATCACAACCTGACCGCTGGATTCTCGAACGCACTATCGGAAGAGACTCAGGCGATGAATCCCTTTCAGAGCGTGTCAGTGCAGTGCGTTTCAGTCCGGATGGCAAGATCCTCGCCACTGGCAGTGGCGAATTCTCGAGGACAGGTGACGTGCATTTGTGGGAAGCCGACTCTGGAAAACTGTCCGCAGTCTGGCGTGAGAAGCATCGGGATTCAGTAATTGCTCTGGATTTTTCCTCCGATGGAAACTGGCTTGCAAGCGGCGGAGCAGACCGGCTCGCGAAAATCACGGAGGTCAGATCAGGCAAACCCATTTACTCGCTCGAGGCCCACACGCACCACGTCATGGGCGTGTCTTTTCGTGCTGACAACAAGGCGGTCGCCACTTCAGGCGGTGATGGCGTCGTCAATGTCTGGGACATGGAGTCAGGCGAGCGTAAAAAGAAAATCATTGGCTGGAACAAGGAAGTCACGGCCCTCCAGTACATCGGCGCCACCAGCAACATCGTGGCTTCATCGGGCGATAATCAAATCCGGATTGTTTCCGATGATGGAACGGAGGTGCGCGCGATGACAAAACTGCCTGAGTTCATGCAGTCGGCGGCGAGCGCCCACACCGCGAACCTGATCGTTGCGGGCGGCGAAGACAGCGCACTGCGCGTCTGGGACTCCTCCACTGGTAAGGAACTGGCCATCTTCAACAGCCGTTAACACACTAGGAGAGCGCCGCTAATTTTTATTTTCAGAAACAATCACCCGCACCCCCCTACCCCTATGGCAGACCAATCAGATCTCTTTACCAATTGCCGCGGCCCATTGGATCGCCGCGGTTTCATGCGCATCGGATTGACAGGCTTCGCATCGCTTGGACTGCCGGGGCTGTTGCGGCTCCGCGCCGAGGCTCCATCGAAAACTGGAGCACAACGAACGGCGGTGATCATGGTGTGGAAACCGGGGGGCTGCTCGCACATCGACACGTACGATCCAAAACCTGACATTGGCTCGGAATACCGCGGTCCGTTCAAAACAATCCCAACAAAGGTGCCGGGTCTTCATTTTACCGAACTACTGCCGCTTCAAGCGAAGATCGCGGACAAGCTCACTGTGCTGCGCTCGATGAACCAGAAAGCGGCAGGCCACCCAGCGGGCTCCATGCAAATGCTCTCAGGCGACCCTGACACTCGGGACAAGCCCAAGCCGCGGCTTCCGGACTGGATGTCTGTCGCCGCATACCTCCGCTCCAAGGAAGGCCCTCGCACAAATCCCCTGCCCAACTACGTTGGCGTATCCCCAGTCATCGAATACAACGGGCCGACTTATGTGGGGGCTGCTTACGCGCCCTTTGCCGTCACCGGCGATCCCAACCGACCGGAGTTCGAGGTGCCAAACATCGGTTTAAGCAATCCCTCGGAGTCGAGCCGGCTTAATGACCGGATTGCGCTGCGCAAAGCGCTCGACACGCTGGAGCGGAATTTCGACACCGTTGGAGAGCTTGGCGCGCTGGACCAATTCGAGGCACAGGCAATGACTCTTCTCACAAACCCTGCGGCGCGCGACGCATTTGATCTTTCGAAGGAGGATCCAAAAACGCGCGACCGTTATGGCCGCAACCGCTGGGGGCAGCAGTTATTGCTCGCACGGCGTCTCGTGGAAGCGGGTGTCGAGATCATCACCAGCAGCCTCAATGGTCCACTGTGTGGCCGCGTCGGCAACTGGGATGATCATGCGGTGAACCACCATGTTTTTGACGCGATGCGCTTCCGGTCTGCCGCTTACGACCAGGCAGTGTCAGCGCTCATCGAAGACATCTACGCGCGGGGCCTCGACAAGCGGGTGCTGGTGGTGGTGACTGGCGAATTCGGGCGCACGCCAAAGATTGAGTACAGCCCGAGCACAGGCGTGGGTGATGCAAGTGCAGCAGCCGGCACACTGCAACCGGGCCGCGATCACTGGCCGCGTGCATTCAGCAACATCTGGGCGGGCGGCAATATTCAAACCGGCGGCGTGATTGGAGCAACGGACAGACGTGGCGAGGATGTGATCGAGCGGCCCTGTGGTCCGCACGATTTCCTGGCTACGATGTACCATCACCTTGGAATTGACGGTTCCAAGGTGGTGATTCCCGATTTCAACGGACGTCCGACTCCCATCGTGGACGACGGCCACCCGATCCCGGAATTAATGGGTCGAGGCACTACTGCGTAACGACAGGCGAGCGCGGCCAAATCACGCGCCGAGTCCGCGGAAACAGAATTGTTACTGCTTCACAAGCGAAGAAACCGCACTGCTGAGCAGCAACCCAGGCATGCTTGACATGTAACCGCTGAAAAAAGTAAGCGTGTTGGCATTCAAACGTAACCATGGGGAGGCAAACTACCAATGCGTGCCCATCGATGACCGTTATCCATGAAATGCCTCCCACTCCTCTCCGGTCTGACTCTGCTGTCTTTGTTCACTTCCGGCGCAGCGCTGGCAGACAAAATACCGGAGAGCGTGAAGGGGTGCTTCTACGTTTCGGTGGATAACACGGCAGTCGTATTTGTTAACGGCAAGCAAATACACAGAGGTGGGCTTGGCGTGTCGAGATCTGCGGAGCTCGAGCTTAAAGTCGGTGACAGGGTAGTCATGCAGGTTGAAAATCTTGGCGGCCCGAAAAAGTTTCAAACGGTCTTCTTATCCACCGACAAGCAAAAGGTGATCAACTTCAGGAGATCGGACTGGCGGCTCGTTCAAGGCGGCGATGTAAAGGACTTCGACGCGGAGCAGTATCGCTCATGGACTAAAGCCCCGACAATTTCAAAGGAGGCTAATGCTTTCTCTTTCAAGCATCAGTCCGATCCGGTGTGGGGGGACAAGCCGAGGTTCACCATCGCATGCAATGTGTCCGCATCCATGCTTTCCAACATGTCCAAATAGCCAAATAGAGACTGCACAATCAGAAAAGCATCCTCGGCCTTTTTTAAATATCAATACCATGACTCACCGTGTCTTAAAACTGACTGTCCACCTATTGCTGTCTTTTTCATGCACGGTTTTTGCAGGCTCGATAGGGTCTGCGGTGAAACTTGTGCGTCCTTTTTCTGGGGAGAAGCCGCAAACAAAGCTCGATAAAAACGGCGCACCGGACGAGTTGATCGTGAGTTCTTCAAGCGAAATCAGAATCTCAGGGGCGCGGCGCCACCAGTGGGGCACCCCCGGTGCGCCGGCTCATCTTGGTAAAGTCGTTGTGTGGGAACCCACTCAAAAAAGCGGCACCATTACCGTCAAAAAGGCTGAGGGCCGTGAACTTTTTCTAGTCCCTGTTTTAGAACTAGGAGATCACTTCGAAACAAAAAGTGTTCCGCTGAAAAAAACAGACTATGTTTGGACCGTAACGACCGAGCAAAACCAGACAATCATGACGGTCAGCACCAAAGATGGTGGGACACGAGTGGGACAAGTGAAGGCATTTAGTGATGCGGTCACTGGAATTGGATTTGCAGTCACCCTGCGGTACGCGGGAGGGGGAATTGACCTGACCATCAAAGGCGATTGACCTCCGGAATTACGGCCTCGGCCTCAACGATGCAACACGAGCACGCGAACGATGAACTTTGCGGCTTGTTTCCTTCGTGCGAGGCAATGCCCGCCAACACATCGCGGATCATCCGTTTTTCATCGGAGTCCTTGGTGCTCCAACGCAAATTCATGGAGTGACACCAGCGCTGCACCCCGGAAATGTTGAGGATGGAATTCAACCCGCCGGGACGCATCCCCGGAGAGACGAGCTTATCAAGACCGCAAGAAATCGCTTTTCAGTCCCTTCCCGCAGTTCGCGCATGGCATCGTCGCAGGATGCGATCGTCTCGTCTTTATAAAACCAAGAAAAGCGCGCGGCCAACGCACATCGAGTCTACACGCTCAATCTGGTAACGACACCGGTGCTGTCGCCGTGGCGTTCAGCTTGGACGCCGAGCCCGCGGAGCATCGTCAGCCAGACATTGCAGAGCGGCGTGTCCTTGGGAAGGACGCAGTTGTGTCCGAGCTGAAGCCCTGCTCCCCTGCCTGTCAGCAGCGTTGGACAGTTGTCGAGGTTGTGCTCCGTGCGGATGTTGCTTCCGTAAGCGAGCGCGACATGATCGAACAAACTTGAGCCATCAGCCTCCCTGGTAGACTTGAGTTTATCGATGAAACCCGCGAGCAGTTCACTCTGGGCTAGGTCGCGCTGTTTGGAAGCCTCGAGCTTTTCACCGAGGGTCGAGTGGTAATGACTCATGTCGTGCGGCGCCACCTTGATCCCGAGGCTGGTCAACAGCGTGCTCACAGGCTGTCGATATGTCATCACACGCGTGCTGTCGGTTTGCATCGCGGCGATCATCAGATCGTACATGATCCGAATTTCCTCGCGTCCCGACACGCCTGCGTCCGGAGCCGCCATGGGGGCCTCTGGCCTGGGAACACCGATCCATTTTTCCTCCTTCACGAGCCGCGTTTCGATGTCGCGGATACCCTGAAAATACTCATCGAGCTTTGCTTTGTCCGCGCGGCTTAACCTCTTTTGCAGGGCACGCGCATTGCCAAGAACAGTATCGAGAATACTACGCCGCTGCGCGAGCATCGCCCGCTGTTGCTCGATGGGTGTGGATTCCTTGGCAAAGAGACGATGGAAGGTTTCAAGCGGGCCTTTTTGTCCGCCAACCGGTTTTCCGCTCACATCCCAAGCCATCGACAAACCAGGGCCGTGCCCGGAAGCTTCAGCATTTTCGCTCCCGTTTAGCTGCAACGAGGCAAACCGTGTTTCCAACCCCAGCACAGCAGCAGCCACTTGGTCGGCAGAAATGCTGTTGTGAAAATTCTGACCGGGCTCAGCAAAACGGTTGGCGCCGGTCAACCACATGGTGCTGCCCCAGTGCCCTTCGTTGGAGTACTTGTTGCAAACGCCCTGAACGATTGTGAAATCAGCCTTGTGGCGGGCAAGCGGTTTTAACCCCTCCGGCAGCACGTAGTCGGCGCCCGGCGTATTGATGTCCGGGAACCACGTTTCCGTGGTGATACCCCAACCGAATCCAAGAAAAACAAGGCGTTTCGGCGGGCGCACATTTGGCGCCGCTGAAGCGAACCGGCGGAACCCGAGGGATTCCATGACTGGAAGCGCGATCAGCGCGGAGGCCGAGTGTAAAAAATGACGGCGGGAGAGAGTTGATTTCATGTCGTTTGGAGGGCGGGCACAGCGAGGCGGGTTACTTGGTGCGGAATTCGCGGCTTTGCACGAGGGAATTGAGAAAGTCGCGGATTGCAAAGTTGTGGGATCTGGCATGCGAAACCATGTGCGCGAGGAGCGTCTCATCTGTGAAGCCTGCCGGACGGCCAAGTGCGTATTCGAGAAGGGCGGAGCTGAAGCCCCGCGCAAATGCGTCGGAGTGCTCAAAGATCCGTTCGCGCAGTTCGAAAAAATTCTGGAACGCCGGCCCGCGGTGGAATGCCGCAGCAGCCTCAATGGTCCAAGTTTTGAGGGTCTTCGGGTCGGGCTTGCCGCTGGCGTCCGTGGCGGTGAAGCTGTCTTCTGTGCGCCATTGGCCGGCGGCGTCGAAGTTTTCGAGGCCGAAGCCGATCGGGTCGATTTTCCGGTGGCAACTAGTGCATTGCGGATCTTCTTGATGCATGAGGAGCCGCTCCCTTGTGGTGAGCGACTTTCCCGCGAGACGCGTAATCGCAGGAACGTTCGCCGGTGCAGGCGGCGGCGGATCATTCAAGATTTTCCTGAGCACCCACGCGCCGCGCTCGACCGCGCTGGTGCGTTCACCGTTGCTACCCATGAAGTGAATCACCGCCATGCCTAGCAAACCGCCACGCGGCGAGTCGGCGGGCAGTTTGATTTTCTCAAACCCGTCGCCCACCGGGAAGCCGATCCCGTAGTATTGGGCGAGGACGCGGTTCACGACGGCGTAGTCAGACTTCAAAAGTTGCGCGAGACTTGCATTTTCGGCTAGGAGAGCTTTGAAGGTCTCATACACCTCGGCCTTCGCCGCAACCTTGGTCGCGGTGTCGAAGGCTGGATAAAGAGCAAGGTTGATTTCAAAAAAGTCAGCGCGATCCATCCCGAGCCACTGGTGCACGAAGCCACGAACGAAGTCGCTCGAGCGCGGATCGTCGAGCAGTCGTTTGGTTTGCTGTTCGAGGACGGTAGGCTGCAGAAGTTCACCGCTACTTCCAAGAGCGCGTAGAAGGCCGTCTGGCGGTGCGCCCCAAAGGAAGTACGAAAGGCGAGTGGCGAGTTCGGCGCCCGACAAATCGCGACGGGTTTCCTCCAGCGACGGTTCCGCAAGGTAAAGAAACATGGGCGATGAAAGAATCACGGAGAGCGTTTCGCACAACGCTGCCATGGGCTTGTCTCCCGCTCTCTCGCGGGCTTTGTAAAGGGACACAAGCTGGTCTATGTAATCGGGCGTTGCGTTGGCGCCCCGAAAGGCTTCGCGGGCAAAGTTCGCGAGGCTCCCGCGTAGCTTCTCCGGCGAGGGATGCGGCGTATTATCGGAGAGCGGCAGGTCCAGCGCCGCGAGCCCGGGCGGGAGCGGTTTGTCTGCCGGGTCCGGAACGCGCTCGATCTCAATCCAGTCCACCCAAAGCGCGAGTTCAGGGCCGATCCCGTTGCGTTTGACGGCTAGACCGCGTTTCCGACCGCCCTCCTCGTTGCTGTCCCAGCTTGCTTTCTCGCGAATGAAAATGCTGCGGTTGAGACGGTCTAGATTCCCGCGCGTCAGCGTGAGTGGAAACTCGATGACCTGCGGATTGTGCATGGTCCCCGTGATGTGCCGCGTGGCCATGACCTTTCCGGTGCGGGCATGGATGCCGAAATCGATGAAGCGGCGTTCGGGCGGCGAATCATCGGTTGCGGCAGCCCGGACACGGACGACGTAGTTGCCCACCGGCCAGTCGAAAGGCACGAGGAGCTCGATGTAGTTGACGTTCAACTCAGAAGGATGCCGCGTCTGAACCCCAAGATAGGCGCCGCGATCGACGTCGGGTTGCTTCAGGTAGTACTGGTGATAAGCCAGCCAGCCAGCCGAAAGCGAATCATTGGCGAGGTCCGCATCGTTCTCGCCTTTCTTGTCGAAACCGAAGGTGCGCGGGTTGGGCGCGCCCGGAATTTTTTCCCATGAACGACGGAAGATGGCGTCGCTTTTGGAATCTTTCCGAATGGCTGCCACGATCTCTTGGTTCTCGGGATTTGACGCAGCTTCGTCGACGGCCTTCACCCACGCCTTGGCTCGCTCACGGGCGTCGATTTGATATTCCACGAATTTTCGGACCGCCGTCGTGGTGGTCTCCGCCTCGTAATGGAGTTTTTTCTCCACACCGCGTGCGGAGATCCATGCGGCTGCCTCGGTCAGGGCCTCCTTGGCGAGAGACTGATATTGTTCGATCTGATTCGCGGAAACAAAGAGGTTCGAGCCGACCGTGTCGAAACTGCCTGTGCCCGTGTCAGAAGGCAGTTCGCTGACATTGATGTCCGCACCCAGCAATTCACGCAGGGTGTTCCTGTACTCGCGCCGGTTGAGACGTCGCAGCACGATAGCGCCCTTTTGGTCGCTGAGGTTTCGACGGGCAACCACCATGACCTGCGCGAGTTCCTCAAGAAAGTCGGCTTTCCGAATCCGGTCCGGCTGTGGCTCCTCCTCCGGCGGCATTTCACCGGAGTTAAGGCTGTTGAGAATCTTCTGCCAGCGCTCCGCGTTTTGAAGGTCCTCGATCGCAAAAGGAATGTTGTCGACCCGGAACTTGCCCTTCTGCTTTTCAGGTCCATGACACTGCTTGCAATGCTCCTCGAGGAATGCCCGGTGTTTAAGATGCATCTCGGCACGCGGCGGCGCCGATGGCACCTCGACGGCACGCACGACGGGTGTCGCAAACAAAACACCCAAGAAAATGGCCGGAAGTGCGGAGAATGGACGACAAGCCATGTGTGACGGCGGGGGCAGGTGAATTTGAACGAGATTGAGGCACAAAATGTACCCGCAAAGAGCGATGGTCTTAGAGGTAGTATTTTGCAGCCGGCAACTGGCTTTACAATCCAGTGTTTTCTCGAGCTCCGATCATACTCGCTCTAGTTTCACCGGATAAGTCTGCTTCGAGGCAAACTGCGCCACGTAAATGCTGCCCTCCTTATCCACCACCAGATCGTGCGGATGCATAAAGGTGTCACCACTGTGCGCCATCGTCCGCAGAGCACCATCCGCTGCGTATTCGGGAGCGGTGCCACCCACGTTTGAAACCACCCGCAAATCAGCGTCGAGCACGGAAACAAATCCGCGGGAATCGCGGTCCTTCGGCCAATTGTCACCGAGATGAGCTACAAAATAATGGCTGCCACGCCGCCGAATTTGCCGGGGATTCCCGCCGGGCAAATCAACTTTGCCCAGCTTCTCCCCCGTCTGTGAAAGCCGCAGCAGATGCTGCTGGTCGCTCATCGCAATAAGCAGATTTGCACCCTGCGCGGTGGCGCCATCTAGCATTCCACCGTGCGGTCCCCAGTGGTCGATGCCCCCCTCCGCTCCGCCGAAAATGCGGACGAATTTTCCAGCCGCATCGTAATGCGTGATGAAGTCGCGACCGTACCCGTCCAGCACAAAAAATCCGCCATCAGGCAAATGCAACGTCCACGACGGCTTGTATTCCGCCTCCGCAGAATATTTGCCGGTTTGTTGCGGCCACAGCCATTCATTCAATATCTCGCCCTCCAACGTGGCTTTGACCACGCGATGCGTTTGAAGATCTGTGATGAACAACACTTCGCGAGCGCCTTCCCCCCCATTACGCACAATCGAGAGCCCGTGCGCCCCGGGAAAGCCATTGCCCCATTTGTGCACGAGCTTTCCCGATCGATCATAAATAATCACGTTATTCGAAGTGTGATCGGTCAGCAGAATGATGTGTTCAGAGGACGCGTCACACACGATTCCATGGCAATTCTTCACCGGGGTTGCTTCGTTTAGATGCCCCCAGTTTGGCACGACGCGATACCGAAACTCCCCCTGCCCGAGAATCTCCGAAGATCCGGCGCCGACTGCGAATACGGAGCCCAGCGTGAGAGCCGATGCGCCACCGAGCAGAAAGCTGCGCCGGGAAAAGTCTTTCGAACCGGGTGGAGTGGGGTGATGCATCGCGCGTTTTGAGTTGGTGAAGTCGAGCTTAGAGGCCGTTGTCCAAGATTGGGAACGGGAATTCTTTGGAGGGCGAGTGCTGCTCGCGCATGATCTGCGTCATTGCCCTCAGGACATCGCCGTGTTCATGGGCAACGTTCCTCGCCTCGGCTGGGTCGTCTCGAAGGTTGTACAGTTCCAGTGAGGGCTCCACTGCCGACGCGCCTTTTTTCTTCGAGAGATTCACGCGGACTGCCTTCCAGTCGCCAACACGAACCACCTGGTATCCGAGGTATCCCGAAAACTCGCGATAAAGAAACGGCCGCTCCGGCTGGGATTGGCCGAGCAACGTCGGCGCCATGCTGATCCCGTCGAATGATGGTGTTTCGCCGCGACGCAACGCAGCGGTTCCCGATAGTTCGATCAATGTTGGGATCCAATCCTCGAATCCAGTGACGCGCTCACTCTGCGTGCCCGCGCGCACATGACCTTTCCAGCGCACGATCGTTGGCACTCGAAAGCCACCCTCCCAGAGCGAGCCCTTGCCGTCCCGAAAGCCGCCGGCGGAATGAAAGAAAATCGCATCCGTTCCACCCAATCCCTGGTGTGTTCCATTGAGCGGACCGTTGTCACTTGAGAACACAAACAGCGTTTGTTCATCAAGTCCGAGCTCGCGCACAATGTCCATCAAGCGGCCGATTTGGCGATCCATTCGCGTGATCATTGCTGCGTAAGCGGCTTTGGGTTGAAAATGGGGAAGGTAGCCGTGGCCGCCGGCGTACGGTTCATCCGGCCACTCACCTGCGTACTCGCGCAGGGAATCCTCGGGAACCTGCAACGCGAGATGCGGGACAGTGGTCGGCCAGTACAGGAAAAACGGTTTGTCCTTGTGAGCCTTCACAAACGCGCACGCCTCCTCGGCAATCAAGTCCGCCGAGTACTCAGGCCCCTGGTACCGCTGGTAAGACTCAGATTTCGCAGGATCGCTTCCCTCAGGCAGCTTTGCATGCGCAGAGAAAGCAGGGTTCGCGAGGGGCCGCTTTTGGTCGTTATCCCACAAATAGGTTGGAAAAAAGTTATGCGCCACCGCCTGGCAATTGTAACCAAACCACCGGTCGAAGCCCTGCTTGAGAGGTTCGCCCGAAGTGTCCGGGCCTCCCAAGCCCCATTTCCCGAATCCGCCCGTCGAATACCCGCGCTCCTTCAAAAGCCGCGGTAAAGTGACTGTCCCCTCGGGAATGGGATACTGCCCCTCCGAGTCTTTGCGAAACTGCCGGTTGTCTCGGATGAAAGCATGACCGGGGTGCATCCCGGTCATGAGCACGCAACGCGACGGCGCGCACACCGCGTTGCCCGAGTAGTGATGGGTGAGCCGCATCCCCTCCGACGCCATCCGATCCAGGTTGGGAGTGCGGATGCGCTTTTGACCAAAGCAACCCAAGTCGCCGTACCCAAGGTCATCGGCGAGGATGAATACAATGTTCGGCGGTCGTTGCTGTGCAGCCAACACCTGCACCGGCAGGAAAAGCACGCACACAAGCATGGCAAGCGATACAAGCGTTCCATGAAATACGGAACGTTTGGGACCAACAGGGCGCCGGGATCCGCGCGAAGATGTTGCGTGCATTGGGATGGTTCATGGAAAGTCACCCTGCGGCGCTAGTTTGTCCGCGGGTGCGTGGTGTGGAGGGGAATACCGCTCAGAAAAGCGTTACCGGAAAGAAATGCAACT
>JBILLC010000018.1:0-11844 GCA_044376275.1 Chthoniobacteraceae bacterium
GCCGGCGCATGGGTGAGCTACGCGCTGGGTTCGGTAAATCAGGATTTCCCAGCCTTCGTCGCGATTCCCGATCCCAGGGGGATTCCCCAGATCGGGCCGCGGCACTGGCAGTCCGCGTTTCTGCCCGCCGCTTTCCAGGGGACAGCTTTTTCAGCTGAAAAACCGATCCCGAATCTCGCGCGGCCTGCGCAGATCTCGGAGGCAACCGACAACCAAACGCGGGCGTTTCTTGCACAACTCAACCGCCGCCACCTCGAGCAGAATCCCGGCGACTCAGATCTTGCCGCGCGCATTTCCGCGTATGAACTTGCGGCGCGGATGCAGATAGCAGCCACGGAGATCAGCGATCTTCGAACAGAGGCAGCCCATACTTTGGAGTCCTACGGCGCGAATGATTCCAATGCGAACAAGGCCGGCTTTGCTCGAAACTGCATTCTAGCGCGCCGGCTTCTCGAAAAGGACGTGCGGTTCGTGCAGCTCTTCAACGGCTCCTATGCGATGGGCGAGGGAGTGGGCAATTGGGACGGCCACAAGAAAATCTTTGATCAATACTCCGTACATGCGCCGATTCTCGATCAACCATGCGCCGCGCTTCTGCGCGATCTCAAACAGCGCGGCCTGCTGGCGGACACACTGGTCGCCTTTGTAACCGAATTCGGACGAATGCCCACGTTCCAAAAAGGGGCCAATGGACGCGATCATAATCCGAAAGGCTTTACAGTTTGGCTCGCAGGAGCAGGCGTGAAAGCCGGATTTTCGTACGGTGCGACGGATGAATTCGGATACCGCGCCCAGGAGAAGATCTCAACCGTGTACGATCTGCACGCAACGATTTTGCATTTGTTGGGGATCAATCACGAGCGGTTGAGTTTTTATAACAACGGCATTGAGCGTCGCCTTACCGACGTCCATGGACACGTGATACGCGATATTCTGAGTTGAAAAACTCAGCGCTCGGAGGCTGGTGCCGCGTGGTCTTTGCGCAAAGAACCTTGGAGTGCGGACTGGTTATTCGAGCAGCAGATAGTCGAGCCCGAACATGAAGGAGGGTCGCGCCTGCGGGTTGGCTCCCACGATTTCGACCGCAAGCTCATGTTCACCCGCAGTGAAATCAGCGTCCGCGATCATGAGCGCCTCGGTGTTGGAGACCTTTGAGCCGAATAAATCCACTTGCCCAAGTGAGACGGCCTTGCCATCGAGGGTGAATCTGACAACCGCGTAGTCGGGAGCGCGCGTAAGCACCGCTTTCAAACGATAGTGCCCGGCTTTGGCAACCGGTACGCTGAGTTTCAAGACGTCGCCGGGCTTCGCGTTCACCCACCACAAATGACGTGCATCAGACCAGACTCCGTCGCGGAACCTGTCCATTTTTTGCAGCACGATCTTCCCCGAGTTCGAGGTCACTTTTAGCTCCTCGCCCTCCAGGGCGCCCGCCACCTTGAATGACGGTGCGCTCGCGGCTGCCTCGGGCTGCAATCCACGCTGCAAGCCCGGCTGCGCCGCGAGGCTGGGTCCGGCTGGATGCACCAAGCCATTTGCGGTGCCCGCGGCGGATGGGGAGCTGCTGCCAAGATACGCAACCAGGTCGCGTATTTGTTCGTTGGTGAGCCCGCTGAACAGGCCGCTTGGCATCATCGACACACCAAGAGTTTGTCTGGAACCAATCTCGGATTTGCGCACCTGCTCTTCACTTGCCAAGGTTTGGACCGTGACCAGCTCCTGCGTATCAGAGCGAATCATTCCGCTGATGATCCGGCCGTCCTTGAGCGTGAGTACATGCAGTTCGTAATCCTTTCCGATCACAGAGCTGGGATTGGTCACGTTCTCAAGAATGTAATCCAAATCAGCCCGGTTCGAACCGGTGAGATCCGGTCCGATGCGGCTGCCTTCGCCAAAGAGCTGATGACATTGGCCGCAGATGTTTTTAAACAAGTCGTGGCCGGCGCCGAGATTTGCGCTCTTCAAGAAAGTCGGTTTTAAAATGGCCTTCAGCCTTTGATGCTCCTCGGCAGCAGCCTTTGCAGAGACATCTGAACCTGGCGCAGTGACGCGGCCCCAAGCTGCCTCCAAAAGCGCGTTTAATTCAGAGTTGTTGAGCCCGGCGATTTGTCGGGCGGCGAATCCAGAGATATCGGCCCTCGCAATCTTCCCCGCAGCCACGGCGTCCAGCAGCAGCCTTGCGGTTGCTGCGCGGCCAGAAAACGTGAGCGTGGCTGCGAGCTTTTCCTCCGCCGAGAAAGTGCCAAAACGCTGGAGTACATTTCGATAAAACTGCGCGCTGCCTCCCCCTCCTTTACCCTCCAAGGGCGGTAGAGCGACCGCCTGTCGAAAAACCTCCATGCGGATTGTGGGGTCCGGCAGAAGGTCGGTCAAAAGCATGGCAAAATCGCCGTCCTTAACCATTGCGAGCGTTTGCAAGGCTGCCTGTCGGCGCGGATGGCCCGCTGCCACATCACGTGCGACCTCCCGCAAGGCAGGTATCGATCGCGCGTCGCCAACCGATGCACCGACGCCGTTGCGTAAATCCCGAAGTTGCGCGGCAACCGCTCCATCTGTGGCGGCCTTGATCCATTCATCAACCCGGAGATACACGGCATTCCAAGCCTCAGGAGTTTTAGGAATCGTCAGTCCTTTCAACGAATCGCCGAGAGGTGCCAAATACACGAGTGCTTCCTTCGCAGTTCTCGAAGCGGACGCTTGTTTCAGCAGTTGCTCCAACGCATGCGGGCTCTGCGAATCGGCCAGACGCCTTGCAATGAGACGCGCTGGCAAATCAAGACGGGAGTCACGCGCTGCGGCAAGCGCGCGCTCGGGGCTCTCCGGAACGGCGGGCTCGATCCCGTACCAGATCATTTGCGGCAAATTGTGATCTTGGTTGTCAGACTCATTTGCCATGAGCGCCCCGGCAATTTCCCAACGATCTTCATGCTTGAGACGCTGCAGGCCGCTTGCGACCGCGAGGCGCACGGCGGGCTCCGGATCTGAAGCGAGTTTTTTCAATGCACCCAGGAGCGCGGCATCCACGGAACGAGTTTCAAGTCGGAGCTGGACCGCCCAACGCCGCACAGTGGGATCTAAATCGCCAAGCAATTCATTCCAGAGTTGGCTGTTCGCATCGGGATTGGCCGAGTGCAGCCACCACATCAATTTGAGCCTGACCTGCGCGGCAAGTCCGCCGGATTTAAGCAACGAAATTGCGCGCTCCAAAACTGCGGCGTCGACGGCGTGGGCACGCGCGTACTCGCCAATCCGCCGCCTCGCCATCCGATCCAGCCATCCATTTTCTTGCAGCTGCAATTCGAGAGTACGGGATGGCTCCCAGATCGATGCCTCATATTTCCACGGCTTCCAGTCTCTGTAGGAAATCCTGTAGAGCCGGCCATTGGAGCGGTCCCAGATTTCAGGCTGCCGGTTGTGACACTTCTGGCGGTCATACCAATCGCTTAAGACCAGTGCGCCATCGGGCGAAGTCTTGAGGGTGACAGCGGTGAAATTTTGGTCGTTCGACTTGAAGAAATCAGGCAGGTGCGCAGCGCGATAGCCGGAGCCCTCACGAACGAGGTTTTCCTGATTAATGCGTTTACCGTGTATGTTCCCGAACAGGGGGCGGCCTCTAAATTCTGCGGGGAAATGGTCGCCTTGGTAGATGCACAGTCCGCAGTGGGCGTGGCCTCCGCCGGAATCAGAGGAAAGCTCATGCGGGGTGCCATGGGTTTTTCCCACGAAATGCGCGTGATCGGCGATGGTCTCGATATTTTTGTAAACGTACTGGTTAAAATGTCCGAGCGGGTTCGACTGGCGGAGGTAGTAAGCGCCCTGAATGATGTGCCAGAAGTGGGGAATCACGCATGCTTCCGCGAAAAACTCTCCCTGCGCGTTGTAGTCAAGACCCCACGGATTGGAGGTGCCTTGAGCAAACAGTTCAAATATTTCGCGCACCGGATGCCAGCGCCAGTAAGCGCAGTTCATTGGCGTCCTTTCGCGCGGTCCGCTGGTTCCGGTGCAAACACGCACGGAGGATTGTGTGAACACACCATGGCAACCGTAAAGCCATCCATCGGGACCCCAGATGAAAGAGTTGAGCGTTTCATGCGTGTCCTGCCAACCGAACCCATCCGCGAGGACCCTCGGCGGGCCCGCCGGTTTGTCGCCGGAGGCATCGAGGGGAATGTGCAGAAAATAAGGTGCCGCACCCAAATAAACGCCGCCGTAACCCACCTCGATGCCCGAGACCAGATTGAGCTTTTCGAGAAACACCTTTCTTGTTTCGTAAACGCCGTCTCCATTTTCATCCGAAAAAATCAGGATCCGATCGGAACCGCCGAAAAGGCTCGCCGACTCCTCGCTGGTGAGTTGGTCGAGGTGGGGATCCTCGTCAGGCCGGGGCACGGGCGGCTTGCCCGCGCGCTCCGGGTAGGTGTTGCCTTCCACCACCCAGATGCGGCCCCGCTCGTCCCAGCAGAATGCAATGGGCTGAACCAAGTCAGGCTCGGCGACAAGCAACTCGGCCTTGAAGCCGGTCGGAAGCGTCATCCGTTGCAGCGCTTCGGACGGACTGAGCGACGGGTTTGGCTCGGCCGCAGATGTCAAAGCGTGGGTTGCAAAGCAGATCATGCAAACGACTGCCTTGAGTAGGGCGGGGGTGACTCTCATGACGGGTCCAAGATCACGGCGCCAGCCCAATGACGTCAATCTCAACCGTCCTCGGACGGGTCTTGTCGAGACAGCTTCTTTCGGGCGTCATCTCCGGCCGCATGATCACAGGGACCTTTGATTTTGCACGGATCCTGCGCAGCACCTCGAATCCATCGATGTCCGGAAGCATGATGTCGAGAATGACTGCATGCCACTCCCCGCTGCAGGCGCGTTCGACGCCCTCCAGACCGAGATGCGCGGATTCCACCTGAAATCCAAGCGGCCTCAGATAATCAGTGGTGAGATGACAAAGATCATCGTGATCGTCGATGACAAGAACGTGAAAACCATCTGACCTGCGCTGTGCGGCGCTGGGAGTCTGGGGTGGCATACAGCTGCAGACTTTGCACCACCCGTTTCCAAGACGCGCGTTTTTTACCGTTTACTGACAATTTCAACCCCTCCCGGCCCCGGCCTGCGCGCGGGCGCGGTGGCTCTCCATGGACTCGCCCCGGACCGCCTCCTCATGAGCTGCTCCGAGCGCAGAGACTAAAAAAATCAGGGGATACAACTTCTCAAAGTACCAGAGCTTCGCAAAATAAAAACCGATCGGGCTCGGTGCACTCCAATATTCAGGCTTCGCCCGCGCAACCAGCCAAGCCACCCCCCTGCGCACCGACTCCGTGTGCTTGCCCCCGAGCAGCGCTTCAACAGCGAGCGCTGTTTCCTCGATTGAAGATTCAAGCCGAGCCGGAGCACCGCTGCGCGTGCTTCGAGAGCCGCCCGACCATCCGCCATCGGACTGTTGGAAACCCGTAAGAGCCTCCTCGGCGCGGCGGATACATTCGCCGATCGCCGCAAAACCGCAGTCACTCAGTGTACGCAGCGCGATGAGGACTCGCGCGGTTCCGTACACCGGATTTTCATCGTTGACCACAGCTTCATTTCCAAACCAAAGCGGAACCCATTCGCCGCCCTGTCGCTGTGTGCGCTGCAAATATTTGAGACCGCGAACAATCGCATTTCGCAAAGCCGCGCCGAGCGCATCATCCACATGCGGCAGCCACGCGTTCCACGCTCTCAGCGCGTGGGCCGTCAGATCCGCTCCGCTACGATCAAATGGGAGTGCACCCCAGCCACGGCAAAACGTGGGCATCCCTCCGTCCCGATTTTGCAAGCCAAGCAGCCAGCGCAATCCGCGATGCGCCGCGGCACTAGTCTTTGCGTCCGCCGGGCCCAGCTCGAGCAGCGAGAGGAGCGCACCGGCGGTGTCATCTGCATCGGGAACGCCACCGGGTAGATCTGTCCAAGCCCATCCTCCAGGCGCCGCGTGCGTGTAAGGATGCTCGCTCAAATACTGCTGCCCGAGGATCCACTGTTTGAGACGGGCGCGCTGTGTCGCGGGTAGCGAGTCCCGTTGATGTGCGAGCGCTCCGATGGAAAGGGTCGTCACCCAGGTCGTGAGGTTGGTGTCGATGGGCCAGCTTCCGTCGGGCCGCACGGATGCCCGCAGGAAACGCGCGCAACGCGTTGCCACAATGCCGCGGTCCTCGCCCATCGCGGCAAGGCTCATCAACACAAAACTGGTGAGCGGTGTGGCTTCCAAAAAGCCACCGTTCTCAGGCTGGATACGCTCCAGCAGCACCATCGCCTTGTCCTCCACACGGTCGCGAATCCAGCGCAACACACGGCTTTTAGTCGGAGAGAACCGATGAATCACGCGTCCGATGGCGATCAGAGCGGGGAGCGCATAACTCACCACGGGGAGCTGCAACGCCCCGAAGATCTGGTGCGGCAGCACAGACAACTCGAAGGGCAAGCGTGGGATTTGCTCCCAGCCATCCGCCCCCATCCTGCCACTTAAAGTGCATGCCATGAGAATGGGCACTGAGAATGTTCGGTCCTTGCCGTACCGATCGCGGATTGTCTGCGCAAGGCGCAGTCGCCAGAGAGGGCCGGAGTCGCTGCATGCGTGCTGAAGCCAGCGCACCGCAGTTTCGATCGTGCTCTCAAAAATGGCGTCGGCATTTGCGGCGGCAAACGCAGCCCATGCAAGAGCCGTGGTGCTCACATTGCTGCAGCTTCGAATGGAGTCACCCCAGCCACCATCTGTATTTTGATGTTCGACCAGCCAGCGGAGCGCGTTGTCAATGCGCGACTGATCGCCGGGCGCTCGTGAATCTGGGGACAACCGCGTCAGGGCGATCACAGCGGTCGCAGTGGAGAGAGCACTTGAACACAACTCTCCCACCCAATGCCCTTGCACATGGCGCTCCAGCAACAACGCTTCACTTGCCGTTGAAAGGGCGCTTGCGAGACCGTCGATGGATGCTGTCGCGCTCACGCCAAGTGTCCCAGTGCGAGCAGACCGTAAAAAGTGTACTCAGCGTCGAGCATATCATCCGCCCAGTGGCCGTGAAACCCTCCGGCGGCGCTCCACAATGAGTCCAGAAAATCCAGACAAGACTCGCGCGCCTCTTTTGCGAGAGAGGTCTCCATGCAGGCGAGCGCATGCAGCGAGGTGGCTGTCGAAAGAAGGTCCGGCATCGGTGCCATGGGCATTGCAAGGAAACCGCCCTGCGGATGCATCTGTTTCAAAAGCCATTCCGCCACGGATTGCGCCACCGGCATTCCGAGCTGATGCAGAAGTGTCACGGCGGCCGCGGTGGCGTTGGTGGATCCCATTTTTAAACGGGGTGCATTACCCCAGGCGCCGTCGGGAGTTTCCAACAGTTTAAGCGAGCGCACCATTTCAAGCGGGGCAGGCAGCTCAACGCCCGCGTCCTGATAAGCGCCCAACGCGACAAAACAGCCATATGCATTTCCATGGGCAGCGCCACTCACGCCGTCATATCCACCGTCACGTGCTCGGAACTGTTCGAGGCGGGCCAGCATGCCCTGGCGCAGGGAACCCTCCAGCCCGCCCACAACCGACCAGCAACGCACCAACGCCCCGAGGTGCACGAAGTCCAGTTCGTCGCCTGCACCGAACCCAAGCAAAAAATCGCGCACACGTTCGACCGGGATTTCCTCATTCAAAGCCTGCAGCCCCGCGAGGCTGAAGATGGTGTAGTAAAGATCGGGGCGCCCATCCCGATCGACTCCTGCTCCGGTTTGGTGGAGGTGCCCCTTCAAAAAATGCCGCACCGATTCACTGGCTTCACCCAACTGTGAAACACCGCGTCTCGCAACCTGCAGCATCTGGATGCGTAGTGACATGGTTCGAGAGCGAGGATACCGCGGGAGTCGGTTCTCTAAAACTACTGAACGCATTCCACGGTGACCCCGTCGGTGAGCGAGTCCGGCGGATTCAACACGACGCGGTCCTCGGAGGTGACCCCCTCGAGCAACTGCACGCTGTTCCCAAAATCACGCCCCAACACCACCGACTTGAAATGCGCCACGTTTGTGGTGTCCACCACCGCGACCTGCGCGCCCTCCGCTCGCAAGATAAGGGCGGTTGCGGGCACGGTGAGCGGCGTTTCCTGATGCGCGCCATTGAGCCGAACCTGAGTGTAACTGCCGGCCAGAAGACGGCCGGTGCTGTTGTCGGCTTCAAGCTCGACGAGGAGCGTGCGGGAGGCTGCATCAATCGCACCCGCCATGCGGATCACGGTCGCCGCGAACACCTGCCCGTGCAGTTCCGGGAGCCGCAACTCGGCCGATTGTCCAACGGTAACGCTGCGCGCATAAGACTGCGGGACACGCACAAAGACGCGCAGTTTTCGAATATCGGCGAGCCGGTAAAGTTCGCGCTGGCCGCCCGCCTCCACGAGTTGCCCGAGATCAATGCCGCGCACCGTGATGGTGCCGGCGAAAGGCGCTGTGATCTTTGAAAAGCCGGCGATTTCCTCGAGCCGGTTCACATCGGCTTTGGCTGCCTCGAGCGCTGCGATCTTGAGCTGGAAATCCGCGTCTTTCTCATCAGCCTCCTGAGCAGAAGCAGTTTTCGCAGCTAGCAGTTCCTTCCAGCGTGTGGCGGTCTTTTCGGCAAGATTTCTCGCGGCCTCGCAGACCGCACGCTGAGCACGAGCCCGTGCGAGTTCGCGCTGAAGTTCCGGCGTGTCCAGTTCGGCGAGAACCTGTCCCTCCTCCACGTGATCCCCGAGATCCGCCTTCCACAAACGCACATAGCCGCCGACCCTCGCAAGAATGGAAGCCTCCGTGACAGGCTTTAATTCGCCCGAAAGACTCAGCTCCCTGGATTCGTGCGTGGCCACGGGGTTTGCTGTGCGCACCCTGATCACAGCCAGGTCGCGGGACACCTCGCGGGCCTCTTCCATACGGGCCTTCTTGGGTTGGATACCCGCCCAAAAGGCGGCGCCCGCGCAAAGGGCAACAAGAGTCAGAAGCCCGTAAAAGGCCGCTCCGCCCTTGGGGCGAGATGCTGCGGCATTGGTGGCTGAGTGATTTGGGGCGTTCACTGGACTAAAAACTCTTAAAGCAAACCCTTGAGCGAGGCAAAAGTTTGACTATTCCGCGCCCCGCAAGGGAACCGGCAATGGAAGCGCAAATTTTTCGGGAGTTAAAGGCTTTGATGAAAATGGGGTGCGGGTTGCTGTGAAGATTGAGATTGCGCCTGCAACCGCTTGGTGATCGCGCAGCCGACGACGAATGAGCTTTCCCGGAGAGGAGCTACTTGCCTGCCTTGGCCTGTTCATCGGCAAGCCTATCGAGAAATTCAAGATTTGGCTCGGGAATCTCCAGTTTGCGCGCAAGCCATGTGTACGCCGCTTTCAAAGCATCCCAACTCGGTTGATGACCGCTGTGGTGATCAAAGATTTCCACGGCCTCCCGGCTCTGGTAGAGCGCGTGTACTTTGCGGGCCTCCTCGAGATAGGGAAGGCTTTTGACGTCGTCGTACTGGCCGGCAATTAGAAAAAACGAATTCGGCGCGGCGCAGGCAAGCAGTTGGTGATGTTGGAGACCGCTCTTGCGCATGCCTTGCAGACGCGCCCCGAAGTACCAGGGGTCGCCCCAGTTGGTGGAATCCCAAGCGATTCCGAAATCGCTCGCGACAGTAGCGCGGACCCGGGCATCCAGACAGCCAGCGTAAAAGGCCATCTTACCTCCGAGCGAATGGCCCATGAGCGCCAGTCGAGAGGCATCCACCTTTTCGCAATCGGCTAGTAGATCCAGCGCGCGGCGTGTGTCATGAACCAACTTGCCCATCCCAGTCCACTGAGGATGCCTGTTTGCAAGCTCCTGCGCGGCGAGCCGCCAAATCGTAAAATCACGCCGGTTTGCAGGCTGCTTCGATTCAGGCAGCAGATTAAACGGATACGCTTCGCACGCCGCGACCACGTATCCCTGTTTCACTAAATGAAGCGCGAACAAGGCCGAATTGCGATCCGCACCCAGTCGCTCACGAGTTCGCAAATCATAACCACACATCCGGTCGGGATCGTAAAATGGAACCACCACACCGGGTTTACGCCCTTCGAGTCCGTGTGGAAGCATCAGGAGCACCTTCTGCCAGTTGTCCACACCGGTGCGCTGACGATAAACGAGCGCTTGAAAATCAGCGGTGTCAAAACGATCTTCGATCACCGCCTCGGATGGCGGCGCCTCCTCGCTCGGCGCGCCAAGCGCCTCTTTCCAGCGTGCAATCAATCGCTCACGCTCGGTCTTCCATCGCTCCATACTGGCTCCGGATTGCAGCAGTGGCGCGAGAGTCTCTGCCGCTGGAGGCGCAGGCGAAGCCGCTCCCAAGACGTTCAAGACGCTCGCAAACAGCAAGAGAATCCGTGTGATGTTAAATTTCTGCATGGGAGTCGAAGAGTGAAGTGGCGGACCAAGGGAGCCATTGGACCCTGCATTGTCATCAACAGGGTGAATGGAATGTTGCAAGTGCGTGTTCCAATTGTGCCGCTGTGCGTGAGGTTAATCCCGTGCCGCGCGACGCTTTTTATGAGTTCGCAGGTGAAGCGGCTGAACTTCACAAAGCGCATCTTTTCAAAAAGCATCACGATAAACCCAGGAGCGCATTCGAATAGTCAGGCGCCGATCAACTCGCGGATGGGTCGGCCGTTGTCGGTGATCATGCGCGGACGGCCCAGCGGATCGACAAATTCGGAGGACGGGTTCAAGCCGAGTTGATGAAAGATGGTCGCCGCCAAATCAGGCGGATAAATCGGCCTGTCTGCCGGCGTGCCTCCGGTCCGGTCGCTGCTCCCAATCACTTGTCCCCCTGCGACGCCGGCGCCTGCAAGTGCCACTGAAAAGACCTGTCCCCAGTGGTCTCGACCACCCGAGGCATTGATCTTCGGGGAGCGGCCGAATTCACCCATTACCACCACAAGTGTTTCGCTGAGCAGACCGCGCTGGTGGAGATCCTCCAGAAGCGTTGCGTAGGTGAGGTCAAACTGCGGGGCGAGGACGTCCTTGATCCGCTCTGCATTCTTAGAGTGGGTATCCCACAACGGATTGCTGATGGTGGTGTCGCCGTTTTCCCGCGGCCAGTTGAGTTGAACAAGTCGGACACCCGCCTCTACGAGGCGCCGCGCGAGCAGCGCGCTCTGTCCAAACTTATGCCGCCCGTAGCGGTCCCTTGTTTCCCTCTTCTCACGGTTCAATTCAAAAGCCTGCCGGCTCTTGGGCGAGTGAATCACTTCAAACGCACGCTGCTGCATCCGGTTGAAATCAGCGACCAACTGGCTGTCAGCGCTCCGCACGAAATGATCATCCAGTTGGGTGAGTAAACTTGCGCGGTCATTCATCCGAACCTCCCCAACCCCCTCGGGCAGACTCAAGCCCTCAATGTGAATGCGCTCCAAAGTCGGATCGCAACGCAGAAGGTGGGGATTCCATGTCGGTCCCATGAGGCCGCCGTTTTGTCCGGGCCAGAGAATGTTCGGATTGTTGTGAATCGGCTCCGGGATGACCGCAGATTTCATCGGCGATGCTCCGCCCTCCAGCATCGCCCCGGCCACGGCGGCGATGCTCGGCCAGTCGCTCGGGTCTGGAGGCATGTTTTCCGCTTTCGAATTGTGGCGGTATCCGGTGAGCATGAAATAGCCGCTGGTGGAGTGGCTGTTGATGTCGGTCGTCATCGAACGAATGACAGCCATGTGATGCGCCATCTTCGCGGTGTAGGGCAGGGTCTCGCTGAAGTGGAGCCCTGGCACGGAGGTCGGGATGGATCCAAAGCGGCCGCGAATTTCGATCGGCGCATCCGGTTTTGGATCGAAGGTTTCATGCTGGGGAGGC
>JBILLC010000391.1:0-3184 GCA_044376275.1 Chthoniobacteraceae bacterium
AAGCTCTCCGGGATAGGAACTTAACCAAATACTTATTATACAAATCCAGCAGTATCGTGTGAATCAGAGGATACGTGCCCGCGAGGTGCGCGTCATCCTAGCCGCCTCCGGACAGCAGCTTGGAGTGATGAAAATCCAAGACGCCCTTCGCGCAGCTCAACAAGCGGGATTGGACCTCGTCGAGGTGGCCCCAACCGCTGTTCCACCAGTTTGTCGCATCGTAGACTTTGGGAAGTTCAAATACGAACTAGCCAAGCACGAGAAAGACAAAAAGCATGCCACAAGCAAACTCAAGGAAATCAAGTTTCGGGTCAACATCAGCTCACACGACTACGAGACGAAACTCCGCCACGCTGAGGAGTTCTTAGACAAGAACAACAAAGTTCGCGTGCAACTCCAATTTCGTGGCCGCGAAAATGCACACAAAGAGCTTGGGATGGCGCTGATGAAGAAAATCAGCGATGACCTGCTCTCCATGGCAAACGTCGAGCAACCTCCGAAGCTCATGGGAAGAGCAATCACAATGACGCTTGCTCCCCTTCCCACAGGCAAACGCAAACGACGCTTTGCGAAGGTAGACGTGCTCCCAGAAGACGTTTTTGACGAGGAGGATGACGAACAAGAAGCCATTGAAGAACCCGAGACAAGCAACGTGGCATCGTAAAAACAAGTAACCAAGCGCTTTACCCGAAAAGAGCCTGCAAAACCGCAGGCTCTTTTTTTTACTATAAATCTCTTAAACGAAAACAGCAGTTGACGAGATCACCACAATCCAGAGCATATAAAACTATGAGTCATATGTTATCCCCCCGCGCCATTGCCTCCGTCATCGCCCTAGGTTTGATCGGGCCCAGCTCTATGCTGGCTGACACACCGAATTATGAATTCCACCCGAATTTTATTACCCCGCCAACCGGCAGCGAGACCATCGGAACCGGGCACGGCGAAATTCAAGTGGATTCAGCCGGCAACATCTACGTCAGCGTGGAAGGACAGGAGGCGGGTGGCATGCATGTCTATTCTCCCGATGGCAAATTTTTAAAGCACTTGCGACTTCCCCATACCCTGCATGGATTCTCGATTCGCAAATCCTCCGAAGGAGAGTTCATATTTGCTGCCGTCTTAAGCGAGAGCAGAGTCATCAAAGCGGACTTGAACGGAGAGATCCTGATGGAGATCCCAAGGTCTTCGTTCCCTGCGGAAATCGCCAATCCGGTCGCGATTACACTGATCAACGGGACGACTCTCACAGGCAAACTGCCAAAAGACGAGGGATCAGCTATTTCATTCACCCTCAGCGACGGATCCACCAAGAAGGTAGAGAAGTCGGACATCGCCCAGAAAGCGTCCTTCACGCTCAAAAGTGGGCAGAAAGTAGACGGGATTAACCCGACTATCACAGACAACTCAATCACTCTAACAGTAGCAGGCAAGACAACGACTTTTCAAAAAGCTGACATCGCATTGAAAGATGGCAAACCCGCCATCACCGAATCACGCGCGGACGTGCGAGGCTCCCTCAAGCTCACCAGTGCAGATCAGGCTCCGAACGGCGACATTTACGTTGTTGATGGATACGGGACCTCGTGGATTTTCGTTTTTGACAGCAAGGGCAACTTCAAAAAGCAATTTGGAGGCCCCGCACAGCCGTTCGGATTGGCAAACTGCCACAAGATTCATGTGGACAACCGCTTCTCCCCCGCTCGTATTTTTCTGTGCGACCGCGGCAACAAAAGAATCATGCACGCGTCTTTGGACGGCGAATTGATCGGAGTCATCGCTACAGGACTGCGCAACCCGAGTTCTGCATCCTTTCACGAAGACAAAGTCGTTATCGCAGAAATCGCGGGGCGCATATCCGTGTGGGACAAAGAAGGCAAGCTGACGGCGGAGATTGGGACGAATGATACCCCGGGACAAACCAACACCCCTGGAGTCCAACCGTCGGATTGGAGAGACAACATTGTCACGTCGCCTCATGGGGTGACATTTGACTCCAAGGGAAACATTCTCGAAACAGAATGGAACAAATGGGGCCGCGTGCTGAAGTGGACGCGTAAATGATGCGGCTCATCACCGCATCTGCTCGTCAACGTGGATTAATATTTACCACTTTTCTATTGTGTCTCGTTTCCTGGGGAACATTCGCCTCAGGGCATTCTGAAGACGTCATTCTCGCTCGGGTCATCAGAGGCCACGACTCCGAAATTTCGGTTTCGCTGACAGCCGATGCTTCCAAAAATCCGCACCTTCGGGAGTCCAAGAACCTCGCAGAAAGTCTGGGTAATGCCCTTGAGGTACATCTTCCAAGCGGCAAGCGCTGGCTCGTCGGCGAAATGGGACGCGCCAGCGTTTCGCTTTCAAACCGCTTTGAACATCTGGCCCCGATTCCCGTTTCGCATGAGATCACGGGGGTTCCCTCTGAGCTGCTCACAGCAAAATGGACTTGGCGACCGAGCGAGAGTCCGCTCCGTTTCAAAGTTCCCGCTTCAAATCCCAACACTGTCTTGCTTTGGAGCATCACATCAGAGTCTGAGGAACCTCTGCCCGGATGGCGTTTGATGATAGCGGGCGATCAATCTGATCCCATCCATCTGAGTGCCGAACCACGTCCCTTGCGATGGGATTGGCGAGCCAAAACTGCGATTGGCATTGCTGCGAGTGGACTATTGCTAAACCTGATGGTGTTTATTTATAAAACAAAACGCAGACAGCTTTCTTAAAAAGCTTTTTCGCTATATAAATTTCACACCCAATCCGAGCGGCTTTGCGATCAGCGTAACCCTCGCAGGCAAGAGCTCATTTTGTGTCTTTCTCCAGTAAATCAGGATATTTTTTTGTGCGCGCGTGGGGGAGGGATCTCCAAAGAGTAGCCCGCCTGATGCATTTCATCGGTGCTTCGTTGATCTTTTGTAGCTGCGCAAAGGACGTCTCGACTGCGTCGCCCTCGTCCATCAGAAAACTTCAGCGCAACACTTCCCAGCCCCGGGCAAGCGAGGTTTCTTCTACCGGCAAACTGATCCTTAAATACCCGTGGCTACTCAAGCCGGGCAGTGAGCTGATTCTACCCCTCAAATCACCACTTGGAGTTCCCACTGTCGATGCAGTTCTAAACCAAGAACCAATTCCACTGATCCTAGATACTGGAAATACTTTTCCGATGCTGATGGATATTCAGTCTGCC
>JBILLC010000019.1:0-11744 GCA_044376275.1 Chthoniobacteraceae bacterium
GCTTCGTCCGAGTCATGGCACTCGATGCATCGGTTTTCGATGATGGGTTCAAGGTCCTTCAAAGCAGGCAACTCCTCTCCAAGCGCCAAAGGCTGCACGAGCAACGCCGCTGAAATGGCCGCTAAGCATCGCTGGATCTCTCGGGGTAGGATTGGCTGCGGCGGTTTCAAATCAGTGGGATGTTGAGGCGGCGGCGGGCTTTGTTAGATCACGGCAGTCCAACCGCAATCCGCCCCTCATTTTTTGGGCGCTATGGCATTCAAAACAGTGATTCAAAAAGACTGGAAAAATTTGTGGTTTGAAGGACGCAGCACCCTCATGCTTGAGGATTGAAGCCGACACCTGCGTAGCAGTTGATGAAAAGACGCCCGCGATCGGAAGGGCCAATACCAGCGCTGACAAAGACGCCTTTGAGATTGCGTGTAAGTAAAAACAAAAATCCCGTGCCCCGTAGATCCAACTCCATGGAAGGGCATCTGGTTCTTGCGATTTCTGAAGCGGCATGGGGGGGCACATGACAGGGGGGTATTCGAATCAACGCCGCACTTTCAAGCAGTCGCGCAGATGGTCGCTATCGTAGGCGTGGACATTGGTGATCCGCATTTCCTCGAGGCCCGTTTTTTTATCTACGATGCCTTCAACCTGATCTACCAGTTGCGCCCGTTTGAGTCGCCAGACGATTTTGCCGTCTGCGCCAATCTCAATCAAAAGGTCGCTGCTTTCATCTGGTGTCTTGAGGTGGTAATCTCCACAGGCAACAAGCACGCTGCCGTTTTCCAAACACTGCATCCCAAGCAGATAACGGCACGAAACCCCGAGCTCCTCCGAGGTCCGGCACGAGAGCTTGTCTCCATTCTGGTTGATACGCAGCAATTGGCAGCCCGTAGAAGTGGCGACCCATAGAGTGCCGTCGTTGCATTGAACGATTGAAAACGCTTTCTTAATGGCTGCTGTTGGCGTGAGCAGCGGTTCAATTGGAATCGACTGCAACACATTGCCGGTCCCGTTCTCAACTTTAAGCAAAGTCTTCCGAGCGTATTGACAAACCCAGAACGCGTTTGTTCCAGGAATTTCGCGTACTGTCCGGTATCGAAAGTGCAGGGGATCAGTTGAGAGATCCGGCACCGGCGTCTCGCCCACCACCGCGCCACTACGGTCGACCACCCGGATGCTGTTTGCGCCGCTGTCCATGTATGCGACCCGTGATCCCCCGTCGAGCACTGCGCAGCTGTTCGCCTCAAATCCTTTCTCGCCGCGGGTGGCGGCACTCTCCGACACGAGTTTTTTTGTGGCGTCAAAAACCGCCAGCCCGCCGCGATGGACATAAGCAAAGCCACCGTCCGGCAGCCGCCATGCGTCGTAAATTCCAGAGTGCCCGAAATGCCTGAGCAGGTCGGTTACTCTGCCTTCGCGATTCACCTCGATCACCTGGGCGTCGGCGGCCAGCAGGAAACGCTCTTCAGCACAAAGAGGCACTGAAAGAGCGAAGGCGAGCAGCAAAAATGCGGTTTTCATCGGATGTGCGCCTGCGGGTTGAGCGAACGCGAGACCATGTCCCCGGCTTGCTTCACCGTCGGAGCGATGGCTCTCATTCGCTCTTCACTCAGCCGTTGGCTTGGAGCGCTGATCCACAGGCTTGCAATCGCATCGCCGTCCGGACCCAGAATGGGCGCGCCCAGACAGTGGTGCCCCTCGAGATGTTCTCCCGCATCAAACGCAAAACCCTGCGCGCGTACTTCATTGAGGCATCTAAGAAAGTCTTTTCGATTTGAAATGGTCCACGGATGAAAGCGCTCGAATTTCATGCCGGCGATAATTGCGTCTCGCTGGTGATCCGGCATGAAGGCGAGCATCGCTTTTCCAGGTCCGCTCGTGTGCAGCGGAAATCGGGTGCCGCGCTCGACGTAAAATTTTATCAACGCCCGGCCGATCACCCGCTCTAGGACAATGCCCTCGCACCCCGAAATGATCCCTAGATGCGCGGCCTCGCCCGTCTGCTCGCTCAGCCAGCGCATCGCCGGCAGAGCCGTCTCGGTTAGCGGCACATCGTCCACTACCGGCTGGCACAATTCCAGCATCTGCGCGCCGATACTGAACCGCTTTCCTGCGTCCCTCACAACGTAACCATGGGCAACGAGCGACTGCGTGACGCGGTAAACAAAGTTCACAGACAAGCCCAGCCTTTCGGAGATCTCTGAAAGAGTTAACCCGACGGAGGCGCCCCCGAGGCAGCGCAGTACAGCGAGGGCGCGGTCGAGGCTCGGAGTGCTGAACCCTGAGTCGCGGACCGGGGAGGATTTCGTGCCACGAGATTTCGCGGAGCCGGATGTCGTCTTTGAAGGCATTTTCTATATATACAATACACCTACAATATAGAAATACGCGTGGCAAAGCTTTTTGATGTTCGGAAGACACGCCATCTCCGGTGCATCCACGCGGCCGGATGCTGGCGGAGTCCCGCAGCGGGAATAACTCGAGAAGGTTGTTCGAATGGACTGCGGAGTCAGGCGTGTGCGCATTGCTGAAAATACGGAGCCTTTTTGCCGTGAGGGGCCTTCATGCGGAACTGGAGTTCCGCCCTCCGAAGGGCTGGTCGGGCATATTTGTAAGTGCTTGCCCCAATGAAATGAAAGTGAATCATGTGCGGGGAGACTTAAGGGGACCTCTTTTTATTTCTGCTTTCGCTATTCATCTGGCGTGCCCTCCAGAGAATCTCGATTTCATGATGACAACGCACATCCGACTAGTTTGTTTAGTTTTCGCTCATTGCTCTTAATAACTTGGCTGCCCGGTTCACTACACGGCGCCGAACCGCTGGCGATAGAAAATCCGCGCCTTGTGGGAAGCTATAGCAAAGTCGCCATGAGCATGGGTGAAGCTGTGAGCATGTTCCCCGGAAAGGCGTATGGTCAGTTTAAAAATTTCAATGGTGGCGGTGGAGTCCGAATGGAGCATGAAAAAATGCTGAGCTTCAGTGTGCAAAACTCAGCAGCGAAGGCAGCGGAATCATTCAATGTTCAGTTCCTAGTCGTTGGCCGCGATGTAAAAACCGGCAAGGCAAATCTGCTGGAAAAAGCTGAAACTTCAGTGACTCTCAATCCTCGGGAAAAAAGGGAAATAACATCTAAGAAAGTGTCCACGGTGCACTATTTGCAGCAGCAATCGGGAGCGAGTTTTGGAGTCAAGATTGTTGGGCACACGATTCGGGTTTATCAGGGTAGCCGCATTTTGGCAGAGTCCTACAGTGAGAATGATTTCAAAAAGTTGTTCGACGAAGCGGCTGAGTGAGTGGGCAATCGTCTGCTGTCTTCTAAGTGTCTGCTAACCCTGAATCTCCTTGAAGTTCGCGTGGCTCCGCGATTTCGATTGCCATTTGCCGCCGCGCTCCAACTTTAGCTGGGTTGGGAGCCGATTCAGGGGATGGGGCGGCGCGTCTCTAATTGAGGCGATTGGTTGGCGCGGCCCCGAGGGAAGGAGCGCGTATGTTGGCTTATCGGGTGAGAGGCATGGTGGTGCTGCTTGCGGCGGGACAGATGTTGTTGGTTCTCTGGGTGCTTTGGATGCTACGGGAACACGCGCAGCGGCTGATGATGGATCGCGGGTTGCTGGAGCTTGGAGCACTCGCGTTTCCTTGGGCGGTGGGTATCGTGCTGGATGCGGTCTGGCGGGGTGTCTCCCGAGTTGGGGACGGTTCAAGCTCGTGGGCCGCTGCCGCTGCGCGTTCGGCGATGCCCGCGTTGCTGGCGGCGGCTCAATGGGGGCTCGACGGACGATTGTCGTCGGCGTTGTGGCATGGGGGCGCGATCTGGTGCGTCGTATGCGCTGCGCTGTGGGTTTCCCACCGCATGGGCCCCGCGCTTCTCCAGCGCATCTGTTTTGATGGGCCGCACCGTCACCGAGCCTTGTTGGTGGGCACGCAAGCGGCGGTTAATCGTCTCGCACCGGTGCTGGGCGCTCAGAATCTTTTGGGTATCCATCCTGTGGGATGGATTGGCCAGGATGATCCCGGTCACACGCCAGCAAGCGTTCCGTTCAAGGGCCGTCTGGATCAGTTGGAGGCAATTCTGAAGGTGGGCGATGTACACCAACTGGTCGTGTCAACATCGATGGCGGGCGAGTCCACTGTTGAGCAGATCGTGAGAACTTGCGAAAGGCACGGGGTGCGTCTGTTTTTTGCGCAGGATACCCACGATGGATTGCACGACGGATTGGACGGTGGACTGCACTGGGAAGCGGCGGATCGTTGGCGCTTCGGCGCTCTATTGAATGAGCCCTTGCAAAGCCCGTTCAACCGGCTCGCAAAAAGGTGCGTTGACGCATTGGTTTCAAGCGTGGCACTGCTCTTTGGTGTGCTGCCCTTCGCGTGCGTGGTCTGGGTAATCCAAAAAATCCAGTCGCCCGGCCCTGTGTTCTATAAGCAACCACGGCACGGGATTCAAAACACGCCGTTTTCGATCTGGAAATTCCGAACGATGCATTGCGGGGATGTGGCTGCCTCGGTGCAGGCGACCCGCGATGATGTGCGCGTGTTTCCATTTGGAAGATGGATGCGGAAACACAGCCTCGATGAGCTTCCACAGTTCGTAAACGTGCTGCTCGGACACATGAGCGTGGTGGGACCAAGGCCCCATTTGATCGAGCACAACCACCAGTTTGCGCTTGGCGAACAGCGCTATCATTATCGGAGCTTTGTGAAGCCAGGCATCACCGGCCTCGCGCAGGTGAACGGTTGTAGAGGCGAGGTGTCATGTCAGGAGGATCTCCGGCGCCGCGTTTTTTGGGATTTGAAATATGTCGAGTCTTGGTCGCTGGGAATGGATTTTGGCTTGATCATCCGGACGGTGAAAGTTGTGTTTCATCCGCCTGAAACCGCGTACTGAGCAGGGACATTCGAATGAATTAAATGGTCTTTTTAGATCGAGGCGGATTCACATGGATTCGATCCTTACAAAGGAGGTGGCAAAGCTTTTCGTAAGCTTTTTCAAGCCGTTGCTTTTTTAGGAACCGCTAGGACAGCGCAGCCTCAGCGTGGGTTCACGTTGCTTGCACCCACGATGTGTTCAGAGTCGCAGAAAGTTGATGGCAGAAAGGTTCTGCCCGATTCGGCGAGATGCGAGCGCAGCCGAGGCTGCGCCACCAGAGGGAGAAATCACTCGGGCTTTAAATGCTTGTTGAAAAAACGCAGCACCGGCTCGCGTAAATCCCGTTGTTTGGGTTGAAGATGAAAACTGTGTGGAGCGCCCTCGATGATGATGAGGTCTGATGATACTCCTCGTTTTTTTGCCTCTGCGTTGAGCTGAATGGATTGCTCCAGCGGCGTGGTGGTGTCGGCAGTGCCGTGCAAGATCAACATGGGTGGATCGTCCGCTGTAAGGTGTTTAATCGGGAGCGCGCTATCCCAAAGCTCCGGAGCTTCTGCGAGTGTCTTGGCAAACATCGGTAGGCTCGGATAGGGTTTTGCGGGCACGCCGCCTTCCCAAGTCGATGCGCAGTGAGGGTACAAGGGAACGGCAGCTTGAACGCGGCACGAAAATTCCGAATCCTGCGGCGGATCGATCCCGACCTCCGGGCCGCTCACCGCGAGGAGCGCTGTTAGATGTCCGCCGGCCGAGCCTCCGATTGCGCCAATGTGGGATGCATCAATCTGGTACTGTTTTGCGTTTTTACGCAGCCACCTCACTGCGCGTTTCACCTCCTGAATATTTGCGGGAAACGTCGGCGCCCCAGACTTCGCGAGTTGATAGTTTACCGACATGCACACGTAGCCGTTGTTTGCGAGAGTGGTGCCGATGTTGATTTCTCGTGCAGCTCCCTTGTCCCCGCCAGTCCACCCTCCTCCGTGGATGATCACCACCCCTGGATACGTTTTCCCAGGCTCGAAATCAGGTGGCAGATACAAGTCTGCCTTTTGGGGGTTCTCCAACTCCAAGTAGCTGATGTCTTTTTCGATTCGGACTTCTTTTCCATGGCACAGTGCAAAAGTGCAGAGCGCCAGAGCAAGGCAAAGTAGTTTGGAGTTCATCAGTTTATTGATGGGATTCATCACTCGGTGCCTGTGTTACTCAAGTTAGCCTTCGGCTTCGGTGATCTGGGAAGTCCTAAACAAACCCACATAAAAAAACCGAATAACAAACCACCGAACGCCCAAATGGGTAGCGCTGCAAGGGCGAAATTGCCCGAGAATTGAACATCTCTGCGGATCAAGGACGGCAGCAAACTCGTCACTATCCACATCAGTCCACCCCAAGTTGTCCCGGCCCATATCCATTTTTTTGCCGACGGCGCTGTCGGAATCGGTGGTGGATCGTTCGTTAATCGGTACAGCGGCGGTAAGGGCTTTTGCCGGAAGTGCAAATAATATGGAAGCGCCCACAAGGGCAGTGTCACCAAGAGAACGAGCATCGAGAAGACATTGCGCAGAAACGGAATCGGTTGCTCGCAGTGCGGGCAACTTGCCCCTCGCCACAGTCCGAATCCCTTGATGAGACGTCCGTGGCACATTTTACCGCAGGACGGACACGGGAGATACTGCCGCTGGATTAATGGACCTTCGCACTCTTTGCAGATCAGAAGCGTTTTTGGCAGACGCTGTCCCAAGACAATCTCATTGAAGACCAGCCCGGGATTTAAGACCCAGTGTACAATTAGAGGGTGAGGGAGTTCCCACCTCCGAAAACTGTCTCCTCCGCATTTTGGGCATTGATAAGTCTTTTGACTCACGGCGGGGGGAAGGTATGTGGCTCGGTGGAGCCGATCAATCTGCATTCGAGTTGCTGACGACTTCTGCTGGTTTTCGGTTCACTCGCCAACTCAACAAGGGAAACTTCTCTGAAAGATCAATTCGACAATCGATGGTAGCCGGCATGCTTAGTCTTTCTTGTTAACCACCGGAATCAGGCATTCATTTCGGCAAAACCACGCAGGTATCCACGGTGGATCGTAGTAGGCAAATTCAGGAGTACCGTTCGGTTTGTACTCGGTCTGCTCAAGAGACGCTTCGAGTTTCTTTGCCATGCTTTCCAAATACGCCCGGTCGCGTTTGGTGCTAATGGCCATGACCGCGAAGATTCCTTTCGCACGGTGGCCAATCTCCACCAGTTTGTCTGCCGGTAGCGGCACGGAATCCGCACTCATTTCCGAGGGCATGACGAATGACATCCTTTCGCTTTCGTTTTTGCCCCGGAAAATGACAGGGGTTGTCATCGGGATTTTTGCGCCGGAGGCGTTGGTTCCTGTGATGAATTTAAACAGCCTGCCGAAGCTGCCATCACGTCCGCTCCGCTCGGCTTTGGTGGGCGTTTCCACCAGAACCATCTCTGGGTAATCGCGGATTTCGAAGCGAACCGGTCCTTTGAAGCGTTCTTTCACCGTGTAGGCTGGGGTTTTGTATCCAGCCCTTGTGGCCGCGCACGCGGCCCAGAGCAGGGGGATCGCGCAAGATAGCGCGCAGACGATCCATTTTGAGGCAGGGTGCATGCCGCGAACTGTAGCATGGACTGGCGGCGTTGGTAAGGTTTACGCTTTCGGGCTTCGTACCTTCCTCTCTTGTTAACCTCATCACCCCCCATGAATACGCACACGCTCACCCGGCGGTCCTTCCTCGCTGCGGCTGCTTCAGCCGCTGTTTTACCTCGAATGGCGCCCGCTGCTGCTCCTTCGCCCGCGGCCGCTGCTCCAATCGCACTTGGAATCGATAACTTTGCAGTTCGCGCTTTTGGGTGGAAGGCTTCCGAGCTCATTCAGTACGCGGCAGGCTTGAAGCTGGACACGCTTTTTCTATCGGATTTGGAGTGCCTGCCATCGCTGGAAGAGGTGGCGCTCAAGGAGGTGAAGGCGGAGGCCGCCGCCGCAGGACTGGCGTTGTATCTGGGATCCTGGAGCATTTGCCCGAGCTCGGTTCGATTCAAACCGAAATGGGGGTCCGCCGAGGAACATCTCATCACGGGAATCCGCGTGGCGAAGGCGCTGGGATCCCCTGTGTTTCGCGTGATTCTCGGGGCCTCGGATGACCGCAAGACAGAGGGGGGAATCAATGCGCGGATTGCAGACACAGTAAAGGTTCTGAAGGCTGTGCGGGGGCGGGTGATGGATTCGGGGATCAAGATTGCGGTTGAGAATCATTCTGGCGACATGCATTCCTGGGAGCTGGCTCGGCTGGTGGAGGAGGCGGGGCCGGATTTTGTCGGTGTGAATATTGATTCTGGAAATGCTGCTTGGACGCTCGAGGACCCACTGCAGGTGCTGGAAAACTTGGGAAAATACACCATCTGTTCGAGTCTGCGGGATGACATGATCTGGAGCACGCCGGAGGGGGCTTCTGTCCAGTGGACGGCGATCGGCGAGGGGCTTCTGGATTGGAAGAAGTTTCTCGAGCGGTGGCGTTATTTTTGTCCGCGTGTGCCATTTCAAATTGAAACGATTTCCGGCGGTGCGCGTGTATTTCCCTACAAGAGCGAATCGTTCTGGAAGGATTACGACAAGCGGCCCGATCAGCTTGCAAAGTTTGAAGCGCTCGCGGCCCGGGGCCGGCCAATGGAAGGCTTCAAGGTGCCCGATGGAATGGACAAGAAGGAGGCGGAGCGCGCTTTTCAAAAAGCCGAGCTTGAACGCAGCATCGCTTTTTGCCGCAAAGAGCTCGGGCTTGGGATCCGGAAAACGTAGTGCGCTTAGCTCCATCGAAGTGTTTCCTTTATGAAAAAAACGGATATCCGGATTGTTGCCGCGCGGTGGTATGGGCTGCCGGTGTTCACCCGTGTGCCTTTAAAGTTTGGCACAGGTGTCGTGACCGAAGCGATTTGCGCGAGGGTTTGTGTTGAGGTTGAAACGGCTGACGGCCGACGGGCGGAAGGCTGGGGGGAGACGCCTTTGAGCGTGCACTGGGTTTGGCCCTCGCAGGAGTCGTATGAGAGCCGCCTGGCGGTGATGGAAGCGTTCTGCAACCGGTTGACCGAGGCTTACGCTCGGTTCGAAGTGTCGGGGCACGCTTTTGAGATTGGACACCGTTTTCTTGAGGAGGTGTTACCGGGTCTTTGCGCTGAGTTCAACGCCTCGCAGCCCGAGGTACTTCGGTTGCCAACCCTCGCGGGAATCGTCTGTGCTTCGCCCTTTGACATAGCCCTGCACGACGCCTACGGAGTTGCCAACGGTGTGCCAGTGTATTCCACCTACTGCAGCCCTTGGATGGAACGGGATCTTTCGCATTATTTGACACCGGCCGCGGATGCAGCGGAGGTGGATTTTAAAGGGCGCTATCCGGCGGATTATTTTCGGGATTTGCCCGAAAAGCGTCTGCTGGCATGGCATCTTGTGGGCGGGTTGGATCCGCTGTTGGAGGGAGATCCGGGCTCTGAAACGCGCCCGGACGAATATCCGCTCATCTTGGGGGAGTGGATAGCCAGGGACGGACTCGAGGCGTTGAAGGTTAAGTTGCGTGGCAATGACGAGGAATGGGACTTTGATCGGCTCAAGCGGGTGAGCGAACTTGGATTGCAGGCGGGCGTCCGTCTGTTCACGGCGGACTTCAACTGCACGGTGACGGATCCGGCGTATGTGAACCGGATTCTGGACCGGGTGAAAAAAGAGGTGCCTGAGCTTTGGTCTCGCCTCGGATATGTGGAGCAGCCGTTCCCGTACGAGCTGGAGGAACATCCAATCGATGTGCATTCGGTGGCTGAGCGGGTGCCGTTGTTTCTGGATGAAAGCGCGCATGACTGGCGCTTTGTGCGCCTTGGTCGTGAGCTTGGCTGGAATGGCGTGGCGTTGAAAACGTGCAAGACGCAGACGGGCGCGTTGTTGAGCCTCTGCTGGGCCAAGGCTCACGGGATGGGAATTATGGTGCAGGATTTGTCTAATCCGATGCTGGCGCAGATTCCCCACCTGCTGCTGGCTGCGCACGCCCCGACGCTGGCCGGTGTGGAGACCAACGGAATGCAGTTTTATCCGAAAGCCTCGGAAATTGAGGCGAAGGTGCACCCGGGCATTTATTCGAGGGTGCGCGGGCACGTTGATTTGGGAACCATCAACGGGCCGGGGTTCGGGTATAAGCTGGCGGAGATAGGGCGCCCGCTTCCGGCGGCGCGCTGTTCGGTAGGTTGAGGGGGCCTTTGCAAACGGGGAAATGGGCGAAAAAGGGCAAGGTTGCCGAAATGTTTCCGGTCTGACACGGCTTTGACACGCATTGGGGGAAGATTTGCAAACGACAGCTGGTGCCTTCGACGGTGACGTTGAGTGGCAGCCGCCCGCGATTTGGGCCTATTTGGGCTTTTTGCTGCCTCGCCTCTCTATTTCAATGATCAACATGCGCTTCGATGAGCAACTTGAGCCTCTTCACTTTGACCGTAATCCCTCGGTTTCGCTGAGGAGGACTGCATATTTGCTCCTTGCGTAAACTGGTGATTTCTAAATTCTGACCGCAATCGATGTCTGCCCAGATTCATCCGTTTTCAGTGCCCGCTACCGCCGCCCGCCGCAATGAGCGATGGGCATTCGCTGTTTTTCGGCTCGCGACCTATGCCGTCGTGACCGCCGCCACTTTAATGTTTGCAGTGGTTTTGGTGAAGGGTGCACCAACAGTGTTTTCGACTCGCTTCCCGTTTGTGAACGCTGAGTTCCTATCCGCATCACCAGAGACGCTTCATGTTTTCGAGTGGGAGGGTGTCAGGCGTGAAATGGGGGACAAACAGTACCGCGCTTTCCTCGCTGAAAAAGGTAACCCCAGTGTGACGGATGAAAATTACGTTTATAGTGCGGGCGGTATTTTTCCCTGCATTGTGGGGACAATCCTGCTGGTGCTGGGCTCGATTGCGATCGCGTTGTTCATTGGAATCAGCAGCGCGATTTTCCTCAACGAATACAGTCGCGGAGGAGTGCTTGTTGACCTTTTGAGACTCGCGGTGCTGAACCTTGCAGGCGTTCCGTCGATTGTTTTCGGTCTTTTCGGCTTCGGCCTGTTTGTGCTTTTCGCACCGGTTTTTGGGAAAATTGCGGATCCCGCGGTCCTCTCCATACCGCTCGGGATTGGCTACCTTAATTTTTCGGGTTGGGGGGTGTCGTTAATGTCGGGGTGGGTGACCCTCTCGTTCATGGTGGTACCGGTGGTGATCACGGCGAGTGAGGAGGCGCTGAAAGCGGTGCCAAAAGGATTTCGCGAAGGCTCACTGGCATTGGGGGCCACGCAGTGGGAGGCGATTCGCACCAATGTGCTTCCTTATGCGATGCCGGGCATTTTGACCTCCTCTATTCTTGGGATTGCGCGCGTCGCCGGCGAGACGGCGCCGATCATGTTTACCGCCGCTTACGTGGTGCGGGACCGTTTACCGTGGGAGGTTGAGCGAGTGATGGATTTTTTTTCGCAGGGCGTCATGGCGCTGCCCTACCACATTTACGTGGTCTCCTCTAAAATTCCTCAGAATGAGTACACCGAGCGAGTTCAGTTCGGCACGGCTTTCGTGTTTTTGTCGGTGGTATTTTTGATCACGCTTACTTCCGTGATTTTACGAATCCGCATTCGAGCCAAGTACCGCTGGTAATTCCATATGTCGTCCCAACTTCAAACCATCTCGAACACGTCCGAGGCGCACGCCCATTCAAAGCCTGATGCAAAGTCCGAGGCGGGGCGTGGTTCCTCGCTTCCCGTGATTGGAAGTCCGATCATCGAGGTGCACAACCTGGACTTTCTCTACGGGCAAACCAAGGCGTTGTTCAATGTTTCGCTGACCATTCCCGAAAAGCAGGTCACCGCGTTC
>JBILLC010000393.1:0-3163 GCA_044376275.1 Chthoniobacteraceae bacterium
GAAGAGTTTCAAATCACCCGCGCTTTGCTTGATACCCATCACACCCGGCACCTCGTTCATGAGCCGCACGGTCAATTCCGGCGAGAGATAGCACCAGTGCACGACATTGTAGATGATCAACGGCATGCCTGTCTCCTCATGGATCGCGCGGAAGTGCTCGATCATCATCTCGTCATCCGGACGAAAAAGGTAGTGCACCGGCGTGAGCTGGATCGCATCCACGCCGAGGCCTTCCACCGCCTTGATGCTGCGGATGACCTGGCGAGTGCTATCGCAGATGGTGCTCGCGATTAGCGGCATATCCGCCGGCATCGCCTCGCGCACCTCGCTCACACAGGCGCGGAGTTCATCAGCGTCCAGCGTTTGCCCTTCGCCCGTCGAGCCGCCGACTGCAAGGCTGTCAGCCCGCTCACGCACGAGGAACTCCACCTGACTGCGGATGGACTTCGGCATCAAGTCGCCGGAGGACGAAAAAGGTGTCGTCATCGGAGCGATGACACCAAAAGGGACTTTGTCGGGCATGATCATGGGTGGTTGCGATGAGATGTTTGATTTGGCATAAGCACGTGCCGTGTGGATGATCAAAGGCGTCGAAAATAGCCGTTACAATCATGATCCTGATCGGAGTACACCTTTGACCTCTGCCGCATAGCTTGAGGCCCGATTTCGCATATTACCGTCATGACCACCAACGAACTGCGCCGGCTTTCTGAACTTCGCTCCGTGCTGGAAGGCTTCGCCGCCCGCCATGCTGCCACGCATGCCACGGCTTCACCCGGAACACTCAAGCAGCTCCGTTCCACCTTAAAACGGCTTACCAACGCTCTGCTTGCGAAGAACTACAACGCCTTTCGTCAAGCCGACCTTGAACTCCACGAAACCATCGTCAACCTCGCCAACATTCCCCTGCTCCGGGAAACTTGGCGCTCGGTCTGGGACAATCTTGGGGCGCTGCACAAGCAGGGTTTTGACGACTGCTTCCCAGACCCCCGCACCATCGCAGAGGAGCACGAGCACCTTGTTGAAACCATTGCCTTCGGTGATCCCGCTGCCGCCGAGGACGCCGCCCGCACCCACATCGAGGCCGTGTGGTTCGGCCTCGCTGAGCAAAGCAATTTCACCACCGAACCCGAAGGCGATCCACTCAAGCGAGCCGTAGCGCACCTCGTCTTCCGGCTGCATTGCCCGCTTAAGCTCACGCATGTTGCCAACAAGATCGCCTTCACCAGCCCGGGCAATCTTTCACGTCTTTTCCGCCAACAACACGGACTCAGCTTCCAAGCCTACCTGCAAAGACTACGCTTGGAAAAGGCCGCCGAACTTCTGCGCACCACCCGGCTTCCGATTGTCCGCATCGCCAAACGCGTCGGCTACCGCGACGTCTCCCGCTTTGGCCAGCATTTCAAGCGCGCGTTTAAAGAGACGCCAGCCGCGTATCGAGTGGCAGAACAACGCTGAGGGATTCTGCGGCGCCCAACTACTTTGAAGTAGAGGGTTATTTTTTTACGAAGTATTCAACGCCGCCGCCCCGTGGTTCTATTAGAAGTTGTTTAGAGGCCAGCAAAACGCCGGATGCGGGGTCAATCAGTTCGCAGATTAGAGCTAAATCTTTTCTATTATTGGATATAGTGGCTTGACCTCGAATAATCAAATCTGCTTCGAGCATCGCATATTTGGTTCTCGAATCTGAAGGCGAACTTAAGTCAGACTCGCCTAAGCGTTTTTCGGCCTGCATGTCTCTGAGATTCCTTCTCGTTACTATTTTAACGTTCTCGGTTCCCATCAGTGCGCGTTCAATTTCCGACTCGAGTACCGAAGAAGTCTCTCGTAGTCCTTGAGGGTTGGTGGAGTCTGTGATTCGGAACGGATGAACTGCAATCGTCACGCCATTGGAGCCGTTTTTAGAGAATCCAGATATTTTACTGATGAAGTGGCTTGTGAGCGTCTCTAATGGACTTGAGGTGCTCGCATTTAGCGAACTAGAGGGCTGGGAAGAGCTTGATTTAGCTGTTCGAGGGATCTGGGTGTCTTTCACCGGTGCCGCTAATGACGCACCGTTAGACTTGGGACTCGCTGGCGTAGGGGATGGAGGCTCTGGCGACTTTCTGAGGCCGAGCACCTCGGACGGCTTTGACTGCGTGGGCCGCGATGTCATTGCAACGAGCGAAGACATGGGGTTTTCGGGCCGCACGGACGAAGAAACAAGTTGGAACTGTGAAGGGTCCGTATTGTGATCCAACATGTAGGTCAACGCATGAATCACGCGGGAAACGTAATCGGGAAGATAAGTCAAGTGGGTGTCCTGAAACTGAACCATCTCCTCGTACGCTTGGCTCAGATCCTTCCTGCTTTTTGAGTTGGCTGCCCTATATACGATTCGCCCTAAAGCATGGCTAGGTACATCGAAATACACGACCTCTCTGTCGGCTGCACAGCCGAGCAAAGTACATAGCAAAAAGATTTCGACACTGCGTGTGAGAATCGATGTCATTTGGGTTCGACGATCCAATCAAGGCAGTTTCCTTGATTTAACCTCGGCCGCCGGCTCAGAGTGATTGGACTGGTAGAGCGCTTGATTGAGGGTCTTTTTGCCAACTGGGTCTATCGTGTAGTAGTAGACAGTGTACTGCGTGTTGATCGTCTTGGCATCGATGGCTGCTTGAGGAATACCCCAAACGACAGAAAGAGGCCAAGTCAACAAGTTGACGAATCCAACAGATGCTTGGCCTCCCTGATCCGTCCCTGTCGCAAGATAAAAATTACCGACTCCGGGGAGGAGATTCAGCGCTCCGGCGGCAATTTGATTCTTTCTTGTCTTCTCTGGGAGGTTAAGTGCCTTGATGTCTCTGAGTTGAGCTCGGTCCGTTGGGGACAATGACACGCAAGATATGAGGGAAAAAGGAAGGACCAGTAATGTTGCGCGACTTGGGAGATTCATAGAGATAGGCAGGTTAATCAGGGACAGCAGTATTTACAAATCCGAAGTCGTGTTGTCAAGTTGCCCAAAAAAGCATAAAAGATAACTTTAGGTTACGATAATTAGGGGCAGTTGTTATCCATTCTAATCTTGTGCTGATTTAAAAGTGGCTCGTAATCAGAGTGACTATCTGTCAGTCAGCGCACTGGTGTCGAATTTAAGGCGATGGTAATCTAAAGGCTTATT
>JBILLC010000394.1:0-3160 GCA_044376275.1 Chthoniobacteraceae bacterium
GGCATCTCTAGGCAGCTTGGAGCGCAACCGCACACATCGCCCCGATGATGTGGACAGACACCAGAAACGAGGTTACCTATCTAACCGCTCATTTCGAGGCTCCGCGCGCGATTCGACACATCTGTGAATGCGAAGTCTGCGACAGCCTCCATCACCCTATTACAATTTCAGCAACCCCTAAATCAACATGCCTGATCCTAAAGACATCCGCGAAAAATATCACCTCTCACCACTCGCGCCAAACGTTCAGCGTCTTGGTCAGTTGCTGCAAGGTGGCTTTGACAAGAACGCGACCGAGATTGCCACCATTATCAAGTCAGATGCCGCTCTGACGAAGCGGGTCATTCACATTGCGTCGAATGGCAAAAAACGGGACGTTCCTCTGGAGATCGAGGCAGCAGTGATTCGACTCGGAGTTAGCTCGGTCACCCTCGTTTTGATGAGCGAACTAATCATCAACGCTGTCAACAGGACTTATGACACCATGCTGAACGCCAAAATGGCGCCGCTTGAATTTGATGTGGATCTCGATGGCCAAATGGTCGGAGCGATCACTATTGCAGGAAAAGTACAGGGGAAAGTCTTCCTGCGCCTTCCTGATAATGCCGCCGTTTGGCTCGTGGAGCGTTTTCTGGGACCAGACGCTGTACCCGATCCAGTCGAGATCTTCGGGGATGTTGTTGGGGAACTGCTGAACATGGTTGGAGGCAACTTCAAGTCGAACCTTGTGGATGCAGGTCTGAGCTGCACCCTGAGCGTGCCGGCTGTGGGAAAGGAAGGAAAATTTGATCCGCACACCGACGATGACTCTCAGTACACTTCCATGGGGTTTTCGGTCGACGGCATGCCCGTGTTCGTGGATCTTTTGATGAAACGCATCACCGAAACAATGTAGCATGAGCACTAAAATACTGACAGTAGACGACAGCAAGATGGTACGGATGATTGTATCCAATACATTCAAACCCTATGACTGCGAAATTCTCGGGGCTGGTGATGGAGGCGAGGGGGTAGAGGTGGCGATCAAGGAACAGCCTCACCTGATCTTTTTGGATATCACCATGCCCGTATTAGATGGCCTTCAAACCTTGCAAAAGATCCGTGCGACACCGGAAATTGCAGGAATTCCCGTGGTCATGCTTACGGCTGAGTCTGACGGTCAGCGACTGGCTGCGGCGGATGCGTTAAAGGTGAGCGGGTACATTGCAAAACCATTCAAGCCAGAGCAGCTCATTGAACTGACAACAAAGATTGTTCCGCTGACTCCGAAGGCCTGAGAATTCACTCGGAAAGCCAGCATGCTCACCCTGAGACGTAAGCCGATCAGTTAAATATTTTTAAAGACCCGTAAGACCATTTCAAGTAGTGGAGAGGAAACCATGCTGCGGCGACCGGGTAGTTTTTCGGCTGGAAACACGCTCCAAATCGTTCCTTTTACGCAAACATCCTCGGCCTAACCACACGTCTCTGCCTCAGTTTTTCAGCTGCACAGCGATAGCAATTACAGATCCACAAGGCGGGACTCGGCGTTGACATTTGAGAGTACCATTCCACATCGACGGCAGCGCATATACAGCTTTGCCCAGGCAGCTCAAACGGAAGGTGCCTGGCCCTGTTCGTCCCCTCGCGTCTTTCTCACCGGGCCAACTACCGCCCCTTTCGAATCGTGTTTTGCGGTTACCATAATTCGCAAGTGACGTTTGGATCTTTGAAGATTCGTCGGTTGGCGTCACTTAATCACAATCATTACTTTGTCTCGAACTGCCGCAACTCCAGAGGTGATCTCGAGGTAGTAGGAAAATTTCGTGGTGTCAGGATTTGGTTCAATCCATTTGGGAATCGTCGCTTTGTGACTTTGCTTAACTGCGAGGACGTTTTCCCCTAAGCGCGCGATGATCTTATTTCCTTTGCTAATGTAGATATCCACATATTTAACACCGAGGACTGTCCAGCTCACCTCAATATCTGAGCCCGGCGCGAAAACAGCGCCAGCTTTCGGTGATTTGACAAAAATACTCTGAGTAGACTTTCCGCCGGCTACCGCTTTCGAATCTGCGAATGCAAGATTGGGAGACACAGCGAACGGCAACCCGAGCAAGAAGCACAGAACGGTTCGGAAGGATTTGATCGGCATAGCAAGTCTCGCCATGTTGCCTCGTTACCAATCATCCGCTAGTTTATCAATTACAAAGTTTTATCAGTCAAGAAACGCATCTGCCTGGGTGGCTGTTTCTTGCTCTTAACGCCATCCTTTTTTCGTTTCGCACTGCTGGCGGACTACATCGACCGTTAATATTTCTAATAATACTCCGACTCGTAACGTAATTCGGACGCTGCGGGCATTTCCTTCACTTTTGATATTCACTTCACTTTTTGCGTTGCGTCTGGAACGAGGACCATGCGGAGGATATCCGCGATTCGGCTGGGCGGTTGGCTGAGCGCAGAGGTTATCACGCAGCTCAAAATGAGCGTCTGGGCTTGGACTTAGACGTGGCGAGCACCGATGCACAGGGCGTTTGGGAGGTAACTGACAGCGAGTTGGCATCGACCCGAGAGCACCGCGGTTACTTTCGAGTTCGCTGAGTTCGCTGAAAGTGGTCCACCCTCACTTACGGGTTCGCAATCGGGGCATAAGTGACATTAACCTCGGGTGGATGAAACCTCCCCTTATGAATACACCATCATTGATAACAGCTCTCGGACTTTTCATTGCGAGTCCAGGAAGCTTGAAAGCAGCAGAGATCTCGCGCGCAGCTGACAAGTGGTCGCTTCCAACTGATGAGACCAATCTTCCCGGAGAAGGTGCTCTGCGGCGCTATGATGGATACGTCAAGAGATGGCAGGAATCCAGAAGCGCGTGGGCAACCCAAGTTCAAAAAGATCAAGGCGCAGTCGTCTTTCTTGGCGACTCAATTACGCAAGGCTGGGGTGCCGATTTTAAAGGCGCATTTCCCGGAATGAAATTGGCCAATCGGGGCATTGGAGGCGACACAACCCGAGGCATGCTCATCCGATTGCAGGAAGACGTACTTTCTCTCAACCCCGCCGCGATTGTGATGCTGCTTGGAACCAATGACATTGAAGTAAACATCCCCACTGACGCGATCGGTCGCAATTTCGAGAAAATCCTCAAAGCAATTAAGTCTCATAATCCAAAGAT
>JBILLC010000396.1:0-3156 GCA_044376275.1 Chthoniobacteraceae bacterium
CCGGACCGCGGAGGGGATAAAAACTTTCCTCCGTACGTTGCCGTGGTGCAGGACGGATTCAAGCTTGTGCACTATCTGCGTAAGGAGCACGGAGAGGAGCTGTACAATCTGCGCAACGACCAGGACGAGTTGCAAAATCTCATCAAGAAGACCGAGCACGCTGAGCTGATTCAAAAACTTCGCGGCGTGTTGAAGTCTGAATTGCAGCGAACGGAAGCCCCGTTTGAGCTGAATTAAGCTAAACTGAACTGAATTCAGCGGCCACAAGCACGGCGCAAAATCGCGCTGCACAAAATTTTAATTAGAAAGCTCGGTCTGCCAGTTTTCGTTTCCGGTATTCAGTACCGGACGAGTGCCATTTATGTCGCCGGACAGGAAGGTATTTGCCGGTCCATTTCCTCACCAACCCTTCGCACCTGCCTTTCGGGATGGAGCCTCGATAAAAACGCGTCGAGTAAAAGGCCCGCGTGTGTGCGAACCAGCAGAAGGTTGTCGCGCACGTAATGAAAATGACTCACCCCACCTTTGTCCGACTCGGGATAAGTCACGCGGGTTGAAAAATTGATCGCACGCACACCGCGCCATGTAAGCCGAACCGCGACTTCGGTTTCAAAGTCGTAGGCGCGGCCGCGGGTTGTATCTTTCAGCGTCGCAAGTGCATCTTGAATTGGATAGACACGAAATCCAAATAAGGAGTCCGCGATGAATGTGCCGCGTGCTGACAGATTTGTGAACCAGTTCGCTACGCGCCGCGCATAGACCCGCTCACGGGGGGCATCTGCTCCGAAGATGGGTGTGCCAAGGATCATGCTTCGCGGGTGTGCTGTCGAAATCCGCACCAGCTCTGGAATATCACCAACCGCATGCTGTCCGTCCGAATCAAAAAACACCGCATGAGTGAATCCATGCGCCTCTGCAGCCTGCATTCCTGCAATGGCAGCGGCACCCTTGCCTCGGTTCTCGGGAAAACGGATCACTTGTAGAAGCGGGTTCGAGTTCAATGTAGAAGTCTCGAGAAACAAGTCGCTCCCATCGGTGGACCCGTCAGTGACCAAAACAACATTGACTCCAAGCGAGAGTACCGCGCGCAGCGTTGATTCGAGAAGGCACCCCGAGTTGTAGCTTGGAATGACGATGCAGTGACTTGGTTGCGTTAAAACCTGCGCGCGCATTACAATGGATGAAGAGAGCAAAAATCAGATAAGACGCTTTTGGAAACTATCCTGGCCGGTCACCGGGTGCCGCGTAAAAAAGTCATCAAAGCAAACAGGCCATTGTGGGGTTTAGTCGATTAAGATCCAACGATGTCTCCTCATTAAATCGGTCTTCATCAAACTTTGTTGCGGATCAAAACCGCAAAGAAGCCGCGGCGGGTTAATCATTCGCATTAGATCTTGGGCCATCGAGCAAACGCAGTGATTGCGACGTTTTTTGCGGGAAAGCCACCTTTGAGCGCATCCTCAAAAGTGAATCCCTGGCAGATTCCCGTGCCTGTGTGAGATGATCTCTCATCGCGGCTGCCGCAGCATCGGCATTCCGATCCTTAAGGCAGTTGAGAATCCGCAAATGCTCGGATATCGAGATTGGATGGAGTGCCGGCGACTCTGTGCCCGCGGCTTCGCGGATGACTTGCACGATGGAGCTGTACCGGCCGATCTCGTCCGCCAAGCGTACATTACCCGAGGCGAGTGCGAGGGTGGAATGCAGTTCGCGGTCCTTGCTCCATGAGTCATCGTCGCGACTTTGGTTCATCAGCACTGTGAAGTCTCCAATCAGCCGTTCCACGGTCTCCATTGGAATGCGGATCGCAGCCAACCGCGTCGCTTCAACCTCTAAAAGCGACCGCACCGAGTATAAATCTTCAACCTGATGCGGGCCAAACGGAAGTAGTAAGGCTCCGCAGTTGCGGCGCAAGTGCAGGATTCCCATCATTGATAGCTCAAGCAAAGCTTCGCGCACCGGTGTGCGGCTGACACTGAACATTTTCGCTGCTCCCAGTTCAGTGAGCCGCTGGCCGCCTACCAGGCTGCCGCGCATGAGTCCGTGGATCACACCTTTGATGACAGCTGTCTTTCCAGCCTCGGAGAAATCGTGGAGCTGCGACTTGAGAACCATGTGCGGATTCTATGGACGATTGGCTCAATCTTCAAGCGGCACGGCTTCATGATCAGGTGCGCGCACGGAAGCGTGCGCCGTGAGTGAGTGCATCAGGGAGCGTAATTCCGCTTTCCCGGGCGGGTGGGGGTTTACACTGAAGCAACGCTCCTCCAGTGCCTGAATCGCCGCCGCGATCGAATCGCGTTCTGTTGCTGACAAGCTTGTTTCCTTCGCTCTGCGCAGAAACGACAAAGTGGTGAATGGTGTGATGATTTCCGGCAGATGTCTACCTGAGACCGTCGTGGTTTTGTCCGCGCTGCGAACCCTCCGCCACCATTGGCTTCCTGCAGCGGCGCTGATCAAACTGATGATTCCCATGAGGGTCCACCAAGTGGCGCGGTCTCTGGATCTCGAAAACAAAAAGCCCGCCGTGGCCTCCTGTGCAGAAACGGAAATCAAGTCCGCATCTGCAAAACGCTTGTAATCGATATCCGCAGACAACGCCGCCAGCTTCCGCGGGAAACGGAAGTGGGTATCAGCATAAAAATCCGTCCTCCGCCGAAACGTGAGTTGCCAATTGCGTTCACTTGCCGCAACGACAGCCAGGTCAGTGCTCTTGAATTCGGTAACCGAATTGGGTTGGTCTGCAATCGAAAGATCAAAGCCGGGTACTTCCACTGATTCGAAGATGGAGTTCAGGTCAGGGATCAACCCTTCTGCTTTCGCGTTGATATCCAGAGAGAGCTTGCCCTGCTCAGATTCGCGCTGATCCAAAGTCAACTGTAGATGCAGGGACCGCACCGGACGCGGTTCCATCATGCCGGGTGTCGTGGACAAGGGCTCCACCTGCGAAACCACCGGTAAAACAACCTGCGATCTGCCTTCCGCGAACTCCAGATCCAGTTGAATGGGTGGGATCCGATCTACAGAAACGTCCTTTGTTTTGAGTACAAGGTAGGTAAGGGGGGTCGACTGCCACCCTGCTTCGCGTCCCGGCAGGGGCGTGACGTTGGGATCATGAAAAGTAGTGCTCTGGACTTCGAAAGAGTCCTGTACCGC
>JBILLC010000397.1:0-3154 GCA_044376275.1 Chthoniobacteraceae bacterium
CCGCACGGCGATTTCCACCCGATAGCCGCCCGTTCCAGAGGAATGGTAGTCAAAGCCTCTCCTCTAAACGCTTTGACAATTGAGCAGTTTTGAGCACAATTGAGCCATGGCTGCTTCGACTCTCTTCAGAGCAAGGGTTCCCACTGAGCGTCTTAAACGAGCTGAAAAAATCTTCGCGCGCCTCGGCATGAAACCGAGTGATGCGTTCAACATTTTCTTGGCTCAAGTAGAGCTCAGAAACGACATGCCCTTTGCGATTACCACCAACGTAGACCGTCTCCTGACAACAGGAGAACAAGGGAAAACTTGGGACAACGCGCTGGGTGAATACTGAACCACTCCCGGGTGAAGTCTGGACTGGAGACTTCGGTCTCGCCGCAAAAGAGCGCCCAGTCCTTATTCTGGCTTCTCCAACACCAAAAGATGCCCGCGCCCTTGTCGTTGTCGTTACTCTGACTTCTCAATTCCGAGGAAAAAGAGGTGAAGTGGACATTGGAAAACGTCGATGGCTCCCAAAACACTCAGCGATCAATGTACAAGGCTTTGCGAGTATCGATCATAACGCGCTACAGCGGAAATTGGGAAAGCTCTCGATCGAACAATTCAATGCTGTAAAAAGATGCAATTCGCGACCTATTGGGACTATGAATCAGAATAGCTCCGCGAAATGCACCTCTGTTGTGTACCCCACGCGAGGCTGACAAGTCGCTGGAGCTGACTCGTTGCATGTTTCATAGTTGCTGATTCGCCTGCGTCAGCAGCATGACCGCCACATTCCAGTCGCAGCTCAGCTTTGACGTCAGGCTTTTGTCCGCCACAACTGAAAGCGACAGAGCCGGACCCGACCCGGAGCGTGACTCTTTACGTGACACGTCGCGCGTTCGCGCTTTCTTTGTTCATCCGGCTTGGGCTCGACGTGGCATTGTCTCCAGAAAGTGTCCAGAAAGTGTCCAGAAAGTGTCCAGAAAGTGTCTGTCCCCAGACTGTCCCTTTCTCGACCTTCTCGCCCTCGCCGTGAAGCATGGAAGCAAACTGGCCACTTTTGATCAACGCATTGATCCGGCCCAACTCACAGGTGGTGCTGCAGCGCTGCACCTTATCGCTACATGACATTGGATTGATGGATTTTGCTTTTGCTCCCATTTCCGCAGTGCATCGGCGCCGGCATCAAAGTACCAGCCTTCCGGAATATTGCCGTGTGCTTTGAATCCCGGGTTTGCGACCAGGTTAGCGCCAAGCAGCACGCCGACGGGTCTGCTGGGTTCGTTCGCGGCGGCTCCGGTTCGTTTGCCTGTGGACGGCTCCGCAGCGTGCGCCACGGTGAGCCAGACCAGAAGTGAGGGGAGGAGGGTGAGGGTGCGCTTCATCATCTTAAAAGGGTTTGGCTGATGCACCCGATAGATTGCGGGTCGAGTTCGAGTGACAGGATGGCTTTTCCGTCTCGGATTTCAGGTTGGAGTTCCTTGTTGTTCCACTCATCGCGATAGATGGCACCTGGTTGATGCGGGACTGCGATGACTTGGCCTCTTGCCGTATTGGGTCGGGCATTATAGACGGTCCAGACCGTGCGAGCTTTGCCGGGGAAACGGTTGGCGTAAACGGAGGCGCGCTCGGTGGGGACGAGCATCTCGGGAGCGTCGCTAGCAAAGCAGTCTTTGAAGCGTTTCTTCAATTCGTAAGCGCGCGTGAAAAAGGCGTGGCCGCGCGATTCATCGATGTTCCAAAACGAGTCGTAGATGGCTTCGCCGTTGAAGAAGGTAAACTTCAGCGGATGCCATGAGTTGTAGGTGATCGCCAGCGGAAGATCGAGATGCATCAGTTTCGGGAAAATGAACCGATAGAGGTTCAACGCGACTTCGTCAGTCCGGTCGTTGCTCTCCGCGTCGAAGGTGGGGCTGAATCTTTTGCCTGCGCCGTCGTGGAAGTAGTAGTGGATGGCGCTGTCGTAGAACTGCGTCGTCGTGTCGGTGTAGGGAAACTCGCCATAAAGCGCTACATCTCCGGGCACTGTCTCGCGCAGGGCGCGGATGAATCGATGATCGGTTTCATTCACCCGGTTCGGCACGGGATGCCCATGACCAGGATGAAAACACACGCAATACGTCTTGTTCACGATGTCCTGCACCGTGGCTTGCTGATCGACATAAAGCATCCTCGCGCCGGTCTCACGCACGAGCCGCCGATAGGTTTGGATCTGATGTTCGATCCATTCCGGCGTGGCGTGGCACATGCAGTAGGTGTCGCGATAGCGGATGAAGGGTTTGCCGTCTCGCAGTTGCAGCGCCTTGTCAGCGAGACGCTGACCGGCAGGTGTGTCTTTGGTGCAGAGGGTGGCGTTGACATAAAGGGACATGGCGATGCCCAGGTTGTTCTGCACATCGGCGATGGCCTCCTTGAACGCGGCTTGTCCCCCCACGTTGTCGTAGTCGCGTCCGCCGTATTCACCCCAGCGCTGAATGGTGGCAGGATAGTGGGTCCAGTCCCAGAGATGCAGGATGTCCGGCTTGTGGCCTGCCTTGCGTTGCCATTCGGCGAGGATGTCGCGAAACAGGACCTTCTTCTTTTCGAGGTCATACCACGGCGGCAGCTTGGAATAAGGCTCCGGCACACCATCTGTGATCTCGGCGAGCAGCCAGAAGCTCTCGCGCAACCATGGTTTGTCCTGCGACTTCATGGGCCGATACCACGTCGCAAGCCACTCCCGGTAGCGATCCACGGAGGCACGCCAATTTCCTGCGTGAAAGCCCAGAGCTGTGACGGGAAACGCACTGGTCCCACCGGATGGAATTCGAGTGGTCAGCCCCGGATACTCGACGTGCAGGCTGGCACCATCGCCTTGCTTTGACAGAAAATAGTTGCGCTGACTATCCGCCAGGTCCTCCGTGCGCAGCCACACACCACCGCCGGTGCGTTCGTCGAACACATCGAAGAACTGCATCGGGAAGGCAACTCCAGCGTAAGCGTAATAGGTCGCACGTTCACCGCCCAGCGCGTTGCGATACTGAGGAAAGAAACATTGCAAATCCGCCGCTTCGCCAAGTTGCAAGCCGCGAAGCATGGGAAACCGGATCTCTTAGCGCGCCCCGCGACGATACCGCGCGCGCGAGTTGCGGAAACGGGGCCAAAAGGAAACTCTTATCATTTTTGGGTGGTG
>JBILLC010000399.1:0-3151 GCA_044376275.1 Chthoniobacteraceae bacterium
ATGGGAAAAAGGAGTCCGCGTTTCCCGTAACCTTTGAAACAAGAAATCGCAGCGCTTTATTTTGCTCTGACTGGTTTGCATATCTCGCGAGGGATTCCGCCGCCGTGATTCCCACAATCGCAGACGGATCATCCAGAAGGTTGATGAGCTTTTGCCCCGCTGCCTGGGTCGCTTCTTTTCCCCGTGAAAGAATGCCCAAAGCAGCCCAGTAGCGAACGCTGCTGTTGGTATTGGAAAGATGTTTGATTAGTTGTCGGGTTGACTCTGGTTTGCCATTTGAGGCGAGTTCGGCGGTTTCGAGGATTTTTGCGATGGGATATCGGTCGTCATCGTGCCCGAGATCGTAGGGTGTTGTACCCGCGCAAAGCGCAAATCGTTCGCCTTCCGGAATGAATCCAACATCACGGATTTGGAGCGCCAAGCTGCGTTGCGCGGAGCGGAGTTTACCTAAGATTTCGGAGTGTTTGGTATCGAACGCTAGGTTGTGAACTTCGTCTGGATCGGAATGAAGATCGTAGAGTTCCTCGGAGGCTTTTGGTTTCCAAAATGCATCTTGTTCGGGAGTGAGTTTACCTGCGTCGTGAAGTTGTTTCCAAACCCGAGTGGTTGGGGTTTGGAACATGTAGTCGATGTGTTGTCCGTATATGAGATGCGGCATGTAGTTCCGGACGTAAACCCACCGGCCATCAGTCACGCTGCGGACGAGATCATACCGTTCATCCATGCGGCCACGGAATCCGTACACAAAGGGTTGTGGGGCGGTTTGGTGGGATCCTAAAAAGGCGTGTCCTTGCATCCAGTCTGGAGGCCGAATTCCAGCGAGGCTTAGCAGAGTCGGAGCAAAGTCGACGAAACTTACGAGTCGATCGGAAGTCCCGCCCGCTTTGTACTCGGGCGGGCGCAGGTGCGCGAATTTTTCGGGGATGTGTACGACTAGCGGTACATGAAGGCCTGAGTTGTAAGGCCAGCGTTTATTTCGAGGCATCCCTGAGCCATGGTCGGCATAGTAGAAAACAACCGTATCCTCGACCAAGCCTGCCTCCTCAAGCTCCTTCAGGCGCCTGCCTGCGTCCGCATCGGCATCGCTCACCGCATCGTAGTATTGCGCCCAGTCCTCGCGGACTTCGGGCTGGTCGGGGTGATAGGCGGGAATTCTCACCTTGGCGGGATCATGCACTTGGGTGTGCGGGCGGATGCGTATCTTGCTTTCGTGACTTTTCTCGGAATTGAACACCGCAAAAAAGGGCGTGTTTACCGGGCGGTCTCGCCAGTGGGCGTTTCTACTGGAAACGTCCCACACCTTCCCGGGTTGGGTGAGGTTGTAGTCCTCTTTCGCGTTATTAGTGCAGTAATAGCCCGCCTCGCGTAGAAATTCGGGGCTCATTTTCTTGCCGGAAGGATACTCCACCATGCTGCGCATGTGTTCACCACCTGTGCTCGGCGGATACATGCCGCTAATCAGCGTGGTTCTTGCGGGAGCGCAAACTGGCGCATTTGACCAGCAGTGCCGGTACATGAGGCTCGTCGATGCGAGGCGATCGACGTTAGGTGTAGTGGCGTATTGATCGCCGTAACAACCCATGTGCGGACCGTGATCCTCGCTCGTGATCCAAAGAATGTTGGGCCGCGGAAGCTCCGCTAACGCGGAGGTAACCTCAATTGAGACAAACAAAATCGATCCCAGCACAAAATTTCTAACAGCGGAGAGGATGGCAGCGCTCATGTTTTGGGTGGTTTAACGCTTCAAAAGTTCACTGGATGCGCGAACCGGATTATCAGCAAGTGCTGTGACAGTCGACGCGAGTGAATTGTTCGGACGCCCCCAATGAGAAGAGCGTCACGCATTGCTTGAAAATTGATTGTTTGACGCGCGCAGTTGGTCACCCGCGAGCATGGCGCCAATTTGCGATCTCACCGCTAAAATGCATTCGCAAGTACGACGGCAAGCAAGGCAAGTATCGTGCTGGCAGGGACAGATTTGATGAGGGGGTCATTCACCTTGAGGTGCATGGCGATCGCGCCAATCATCAAGACCGTGATGGATGCGGCTGCGGGGACCACGAGGGGTGGGAACCAGATGCCAGCGATCAGGCACACCGCGGAGGAAACCTTGACTGCGCCCACGACCCAAAGCAGCCATTTCGGAAGACCGTACGCTGCAAACTCTTCTGGCATCGAGCACGCGGTTCCCGGGCGGTAGGGAGTTGGCCGGTTGAAACGCAGAAGCCAAACGTTTAACAGCCCGAGGGCCACGATGATCTGAACAATAAGCGATACAATTTTCATTTATGGGTCATCCTTGGGTGTGGGACGGCTTCTCGCTGTGGCCTCTCGATCCTTTTACTGCCTACGAATGAACCATCTTTTGGAAATTGCCCAAGCCATTTCTGCATGCGGCTTCCTGGCGTACGGACTCGGGTGCCTGACAACCCGGAGGATGCGGGAGGAATTCCTTCGCTACCGGCTTCCGCAGTTGCGCGTGCTAACCGGCACGCTGCAAATTGTTGCTGCGGCGGGGCTTTTCCTTGGTTATCGGTACCCGATCTGCGCGGTGCTGGCGGCGTTAGGGTTGAGTCTCATGATGATCGTTGCGTGTGGTGTGCGGCTGAGAATCAAGGACCCCGCCACGGGTTTTCTGCAGGCTCTGGTGTGCCTTTTACTCAATACATTTGTCTTCCAAGGGTATCTGATCCGCCTGATTGGCGGAAGGTAACACCAATGATAGGTTCAGTCTGTTGGCGGAAAAATCCAGAGCTCCGGGCGCCCGACATTGCAGTGGACGCACCGTCCGAGGATGGTGAGCGTTGCGAGCGACAAAAACAGGTTTAAGCGTGCCACGCTACCGACTGGCGGTGGCAGGGCTGAATTGTCGAGGAGGCTCATTCGCTCAGCCGCAGAGGGAATCGGGTAAAATATCCGCTGAACAAAAGTTTTGGAGTTGCCGTCCTCGCCAGTGAGGACTGGGAATTTTTGGATCCAATCTTTCGCGTCGAATCCTTTCACGGTCGCGGCCCTGTCGGCACTGAAAACGGAGCCTCGGCTTAATGACGGGAGGATTAGTAGCCCAAGGAAACCCCACAAAGTCATCCATGCACATTGCAACAGGACTGCCTGCGCTGGGGAGTTGGCGTGGAGATTCAAGAGAACGGAT
>JBILLC010000398.1:0-3151 GCA_044376275.1 Chthoniobacteraceae bacterium
GAAGCGCGTGGAGTTGTGGAAGCTGATCGAGGGCTACGCGAACCGCCAGAGTCGTGACGCGATTTTTGCGCTCGGAACCCTCTGGCCTCCTGACGTCATCAACTCTCTTGAGGAGGATCTCGCCGTTGCCGAGGGCGCGGCACAATCACCCGAAGTCAAGCGTCGGCTGGACATCGTACGCTACGAATTCAATTTCCTTAAGCACCTCTCGCTCGTGATCAATGCGTGGCGCAATCACCAGGCGATGAACAGCGCCGCATCGCTCACCCAATTGCTTGATGGCGTGGATGCCAGAAACGCTTTTGTCGACCGCGTGGTGAATGGCGATGACAAGTATCCAAAGAAGAAAAATCCCGCGTATCGGTACGCAAAAGAGGCCGACTTAAAGTATGCGGGACGCTACCTGGATCGCGCTCCTTTCAATTGGGATGTCGCGAAGATCCGCGCCAACCCCGCACAGACGCTCCAGCAAAGCCAGTCGCTCGCCATCGGGCGGGTGCCTGGAGCACTGACGCTCGAATCACCGCTTTGGGACAAGGCCGAGGCGCATCCGCTCATGCCAACGGATGCCACCGTTAAGAAACTGGAGGCCCCCACCACCTTTCGAGTGCTCTGCGATGACGCGAATCTCTATGTGCGCGTTAGTGGGGAGCAGCCCGCAAACAAAATGACCTTCGCAGCGCGCGGGCACGACGCGGAACTCTGGTTGCAGGAGAGCATCATCATCAACGTATCGCCCATCGCCGACCGCGGGCGCTACTTTTACTTCGCATACGAACCCGAACCGACATCTTTCAACGAGGCCGAGCACGGGTTCATCGCGGATTACCTGCATCCACGCTATGGGTGGAATGACGAAGGTTGGAACGGGGCATGGAAGTTCGAGACTAAGCTCATCGCGGCAGAGGGCCGCTGGGAGTCCATCGCCGTCATTCCTTTCGAGACACTACGCACAAAGCCGCCGAAGTCGGGGGACACATGGTACCTAAATGTGGGCCGCGTGCACTTCACAGATTCGACCGAGAAAAAGACCAGCCGCGAGTTCTCGGCCTGGACTGGTAAACTTAACGCTTCGCACATCCCGGGCGATGCATCCTTTGGCAAAGCCACTTTCAAATAAGCGCGTAATGATCCCACGCATACTTCTCACTCTTGCCTTTCTGAGTTGCTATTCGCTGGCCGTCAACTTTCAGGAACTCGGCGCCGTGAAACGGCTCAACGCGGAGAAGCGATACGACGAAGCCATTCAAAAACTCGAGGTGCTGGCTGCAAAAACTGAGGAGGCTTTTGAGAACTTTCACTATCTCGACCTCGCCATGGACATCACAGTGAAGTCTCTCAAGGACGCGGACCGATCACTCCGCCTCGCCAGCACCGTCAAGGATGTGGCCTTCCGCGAGTTTGCGAAGCTGCGTGTGCTCACAGACTTCAAGCGCTACGACGAGGCTCTCGCCTCCGTGCGCGAGGAAAGTATCGCCACATGGCCGACGCGTTGCCGCGGGCAGGCTTACGGGATGCTTGCCGAGATCTACCATAAGAAAATGAACGACACCGCCGAATTGGAGCAATGGCAAAAGGCGGCAGCCGAGCCCGGGGCCGAGTTGGGAGTGCGCGGTCGTGCCCACCGCGAAGCTGGTGTGCTGCAACTGAAGCGCGGCGATACCGTCAAAGCGGAAGAATCATTCCGCAAAGCCATCGATCTCACACCCGCAAACTACGCATGGCGCATTGAGAGTCTGATTGGCCTCTCGCGTTTGCTCACCCAGAGCCAGCGGGCCAAGGACGCCGTGGAGGCGTTTACCGGAACCGACTTTAGCCAGATCGAGAACGTCACAAGCAAAGGGCATCTTCTTGAAGCCTACGCACGCGCCCTGCTGGCCGCTGGGAGAAGGATCAAAGCCATCGAGGCGTTCGATCAACTTCTCCAGCTCAACCTCCCCACGGATTGGAAGGATCGCATCAATCAGGAACTCGATCAAATGGCGGAAAATTTTTAGCGATGAAAGACACAAGCACACCCCATCGAGCCTGCCCAATAAAACTCATTTGATTCCTGCGAAACGCCTCCGCGCTGCGCTCGCTCACCCTCCTGCTCCGCTCCATCTCTTGCGCCGAAGCCGAAGATGGCAAACTGCGGATGATCGTCTTCGGTGCGCATCGTGACCATGCGCGAACCGGAACCACTGGCCAGGGGCCGCGAAACTGCGCAACAATGATTCACAACTTGTTCTGGCATCCCGCCTGATCAAGAGCCGCCGCCATGAAACACGTCCTCACCCTCCTCGCCGCCTTACTGCTAGCGCCGTTCGACGCAGAAGCCGCATCCAAACCCAACATCGTCTTCATCTTTGCAGACGACTGGGGATGGGGCGATTTGTCGTGCCACGGACATCCGTATGTGAGGACGCCGAACATTGACCGGCTCGCGAAGGAGGGCACGGACTTCACGCGCTTCACCGTCGCAAGCGGCGTGTGTTCGCCAAGCCGCACGGCCGTGATGACGGGACATTTCCCCGCGCGCTACAACATCGACGGCCACTTTGCGTGGGTGAAAAACAACGCTCAGCGCAATATGCCGGACTGGCTCGACCCAAAGACGCCTACGCTGCCGAAGATGTTGCAATCCGCGGGCTATGCGACAGCGCATTTCGGAAAGTGGCATCTCTCTAATGACATGATCCCTGACTCGCCACTGCCGAAGGTGTATGGATACGACGAGTTCGGCGCGTTCAACTGTGCTGGGGAGCAGATGCCAGTGCATGAGGATGCGCGTCACGCCATCGCCTTCATCGAGAAGAGCGCGGCGGCTCAGAGGCCGTTCTTCATCAATCTCTGGATGCACGAGCCACACACGCCCTTTCACACTGTGCCAAAATACGAATGGCGCTTTGGCGACATGAAGAGTCGCGAAGATCAAATCTACGCTTCGGTGCTGTCGCATGCGGATGATCGCATCGGCGAAGTGCTTGCCGCACTGGATCGAATGCAACTCGCCGAAAACACGCTTGTCATTTTCAGCTCTGATAACGGCCCCGCCCGCGCGACGAAACCGACGCCGCTCGAACTCCAATACGACACTGCCACCGGAGCAGGCTGGGGCATCGCGGCGTCCAAGGGCATCACCGCCGGTCGCAAGGGCTACAAGGCGGCG
>JBILLC010000400.1:0-3145 GCA_044376275.1 Chthoniobacteraceae bacterium
CGGGCTCGCATCGGTTAATGCCGATGTGAGTTGGGTGATTTCAAGTCCGCCCTTTTTCAGCGCTTCAGCCAGCTTTGGCAGTTCCTCCTGCGCTTTCACGGGTTCAATGTGGCCTCCGGGACGAATTGGTGCCTCGATTCCGTTTGCGCCGCAGTGTGCGACCACCTCAGCGAGCCGGTCGTAGGGGAGTCCGACGAAATGCTTGCTAAATACCGCAAACTTTGGCTTCGGCCTCGTGGCGGCAGCTGCATTTTGCGCGAATAATGGATGGCTTGCCGATGTTGTGTGTGCGGCTGCCAAGGTTAGCGCGGACCGCAGCAGAGTTCGTCGGGAAATGTTCATACGGGTGGTGTCGGAAGTCTGTTGCTCCACGGTTAAACTTCAAGAGGTAAAACGCGCTCGCAATGCGGGCTCGATCTGGGCAGCGGAATCGCTTTTATTAAATTAATGAATCCCACATTCAAGATAGGCGGTGACTTGCTTGTATGCCGCATGGGCTACGGTGCGATGCGCCTTTGCGGCCAGCCCGGAAACTTCGGCCCTTACCCAGAATGGGAGGCAGGGAAACAACTTTTGCGTCATGCTGTGGACCTCGGTGTAAACTTCATTGATACCGCACACCCTTATGGGCCGGGGTACAACGAGGATATCATCGCAGATGCGCTTGCTCCCTATTCAAACGGAGTGGTGGTGGCTACTAAAGGAGGTGTTAAAAAAACAGCGCCGGACAACGTTTTTGCTGATGGTAAACCAGAGAGCTTACGCCGTGTTTGTGAAGAGAGTTTGCGGCGGTTGCGGCTGGAGCGAATTGATTTGTACCAGTTGCACAAGCCGGATCCAGCAGTGCCGTTTTCTGAAAGCGTGGCGACGCTTGCTGAGTTGCGAGCTGCCGGGAAGATTAGGCACGTTGGCCTCTCCAATGTGAGCCTCGCTCAAATTCACGAGGCCGAGAGGATAGTGCCGATTTGGAGCGTCCAGAACCGGTATAATTTTGAAGAACGCGCAGATGATCCGGTTGTTGACTATTGCGAAGCCAAGGGCATCGCGTATTTGCCTTGGGGTCCGCTTGCCGCGCGGCCATTCGCGCCTGGTGCACCACTTGCTGATGACTCGGACACCAGCCGACTGGCAAAAGTTGCGCGTCGAATCGGAGCTACTGCGGGTCAGGTTGCGCTTGCGTGGTTACTGAACCGTTCGACGTCAATCATTGTGATTCCAGGCACGACGAGCTTGCAGCATCTCCAAGAAAACGTGAAAGCTGCCAGCCTGAGCTTAAGTCGAGAGGATCTTGAAGAGCTCAATTCAACCACGTAGCGCAGGTGCTTTTGGGTTAAAGCAGGGGATCACGCTTGGAGTCCGGTCAAGTATGCATTCACGGGTGCTTTCACAAACTCATACAAAAGTTGATGCCACCAAATCAGCGAGCATGCGCCCTCGCCGACTGAGTTTCAGCCTTGAGCCTGCGGCCTCAAGGAGTCCGATTTCCAAAAGATGTGTGGTTTCCTCTTTCCACGGATCCAAAAGATCCGTCTCAAGCCCTTTTGACATTCGTAAGCCAAAGGCAATCTTTTCGCGAACACGCGTCTCAATCGAAAGTGTCTCCATTGAGGATACGGGCGATGCGCCTGCCTGCATCCGGATGGTATAGGTCGCCGTGTCGCAAACATTCTGAGTCCGCACCTCGCCTTTCGTTGAGAAAGCACTTGGACCGAATCCTAGGAAGTCGCGTCCTTCCCAATAAGCGAGGTTGTGAATGGAAATGGCTCCATTGCGGGCGTGATTGGAAATCTCGTATTGAGCGTAGCCTCCTGCACCGAGGCGGTCCATGGTTGCCTCAAACAGCGAGGCATCGTGTTCCTCATTTTGTACGAATTGGCCTGCAGTGAGTTTTTTGAAAAAGTCAGTATCCTCCTCGTAGGTGAGGCAGTAGGCAGAGACATGGTTCGGACTAAGATGGATGGTGGTGTCCAGGTCGGCCTCCCATTCGTTCAGGGTCTGGCCGGGAACCGAAAACATCAGATCAATATTCAGTGAGTCGAAGTCTTGCTCACGCAAGATTTCGTAAGTCATTAACGCTTGGTGAGCACTATGGGTGCGACCGAGCGTTTTCAAGCATCGCTCGTCCCATGATTGCACGCCAAGGCTGATTCGCGTCACCCCGAGTTGCTTCAACAATGCGGCTTTTTCTTTGTGCACCGTGGCGGGATTCGCTTCCATGCTCCATTCCTGAAGCATTGAAAGATCGAGCCGAGACGTTAGCCCGCAAAGCAGGTGCTCGAGCTGCTCGATGCGAAGCGCGGTAGGCGTGCCTCCTCCGAAATAAATAGTCTTTGGCCGAATGTTGTTCGATTCGGCGGCCCGACTTACCTCACTTAAGAGCGCATCCAGAAAAGCCTGGGTTTTGTTCTGACTGCCCTCCTCCACATAGAAACAGCAGTATGGGCAAATTTTCGGGCAGAATGGGATGTGGAAATAGAGGTGCTCGATGGGCGCCGTATTGCGCTCTGATGGAACTGGGTTTTCGGGTGAGATCGCCACGGAATACAAATTGCCTGATCAGCCTCCGGATCGCTGCACAGATCGGAGTTCGACATCGCCGACTTGGAGTCCGAGGGCTTGTTCTGCGACTCTGAGAAAGGAACCGGATGGATCCGTGAGCGCAACCTTCAGGCCGCCCGCCCTGGTTTTTGGCGCCGCCAACGAGAGCTTTTGCAAAAGCGTCTTTACATTTGCAGCGCAGTTCCGCGCCGAATCAACCAGAGTGATTCCAGTCCCTACGTAACGAGCCAACGCTTTGGATAGTAGTGGATAATGGGTGCACCCCAATACCAGCGCGTCGATGCCAGAGCGCACCATGGGATTCAGGTAGCGCTGGATGACTTGATCCGTCACTGGATCTTCAATCCAGCCTTCCTCGATCAGCGGCACAAGCAGAGGACAAGCCTGCATACGCACTTTGATAGCGGGGTCAATCGCGTGGATTGCTCTTTCGTACGCCTTGCTTTGGACAGTTGCTCGGGTCCCGATGACCCCTACATTTTTTGATTTGGTGGCTGCCACTGCCGCGCTGGCACCTGGTTCAATCACTCCAATCACCGGTACGCGCAGTAAATCTTGAAGACGCGGCACAGCAAGCGCAGAGGCT
>JBILLC010000401.1:0-3143 GCA_044376275.1 Chthoniobacteraceae bacterium
TGGATGCGGAGGCATGACTCCGTGCATCACCGAAAGACAAGAGAGCAGGGGCAAAGTCAGGCGCAGAAAAGGCTGCCCGGTTTCGCGGGTGAGCATCAGGAGAATCGGCAACAGCAACACCAACCCCACTGCGAACCACGTTGTGAGCCCCACCACAAGCGCGAGCAACATGATGCACCACTGGATTCGCTCCTTTCCAAACCAAAGCGAAAAACGTTTGGCGAGAATTTCGGCGCCACCCGAGTCGGCAAGAAGTTTTCCGAGCATCGCGCCCAAACCCAAGACCGCGGCAATCCCACCGAGGGTCGCCCCTACGCCATCCTGCATGGACTTTGCGACGGCCTGCATCGTATACGGCTCGAGCTTGCCTGCGGCAGTCTTCACGGGCTGCCCCAACCATACGGCGCCACCGCCGACAAGGAGCGAGGCCAGCACCAAGGCGATAAAGCCGTTTACCTTAAAACGAGTTACGAGCAGCACCAACAATGCGACAGCGGCGAGCGCCAGACCTATCAGCGTCCAGTCTTGGGGGTTCATACCCGGAGATCCTTCTTCAATTCACCACGCAAAGGAAAGCTCAGATTCTGAACCCATATTGAATCAGTGCCCTTGCGCCACGCGGCTCATTCGTTGACTGGTTCCGCACCTGCAGCGCCCTCACTCGCCCCCCTGCGATTGGGCTGCGCCGAGGCATTCTTTAAAATTTCTTCGATTGCTGGATCAGACCCGAAGCCCAAATCTAACGCGCGGTAATAATGACGCCTCCCCAACTCGATGGCGACGGGCTTTCGCTGGAGATAAAACACCGCGAGATTGAAATGCGCACCAGCGTCATCAGGCTCAATTTCGAGCGACCGTCTTAGCTCCTCTTCCGCAGCTTGAATCCAGCCGCGACGCCCCAAAGCCAAGCCAAAGAAACGATGTCCCCGGGCGCTCTTAGGATCCAGCGCCACCACCTGTGCAAACGCAGCGATGGCCGCTTCAAGCTTGGACTGTTCAAGCGCCGCGAGCCCAAGCCCAAGCCATACGGCGGGATTGTCGCTGTCAACGGCGATCGCACGGCGCATGAACACCTCCGATTCAGCCCATTCCCTCTTGCGCTGAGCAATCCATCCAAGATTCATCAGCGCCCCCAAATGTGACGCATTCCATTCGAGCACCTTTGAGAAATCAGCACTCGCCGCATCCCAATCGTTTTTTGAAAGCGCAATCATCCCAAGTTTGTACCGGGCTTCGATTAGCTCAGGATCCGACGCACCATCTGACACTCCATGCTTTACTTCTTCTTTTGCAGACGAAGCAGCTTCCACGGCACCCTCCACTTTTGAATCATCTTTCAAAGCATCCGCGGAACGAACCGACTGTGGCTCCTGTCCCTGCGCACGTACGTCTACATTGGCTGCACAAGGTTGAGGGCTGAGGAATAGCTGTGCTGCTAAACATCCAATGGACAGAATCCGAAACATCAGACGCTGCAAAATGATGGGCGACTCCTTCACTTTTAAACGCCCATTTGTGAATTCAAACGTCCCGTCACCAAAGTCATCGCAGGTTTAAGCGGATGCTTTTCCAATCGCGTACGCTCGTTCAGTTGCCGCCCGAACTGCGGAAATCATCGCAGCCCTTACACCTGCACTTTCCAACGCCTCCAGCCCCGCAATGGTCGTTCCGCCCGGACTTGTGACAGCATCCCGCAACGTTCCTGGATGCTGGCCCGTTTCGAGAATCATCTGCGCAGCGCCCAAGAGCGTTTGCGCAGCCAACTTGAGCGCCAAATCTCTAGGCAACCCCATCAAAACTCCTCCATCCGCGAGCGCCTCCACGAGCACGTATCCGTAAGCAGGACCGCTGCCGCTCAAACCCGTCACCGCATCAAGGAGCGATTCTCTCACCCGCCCTGCAAATCCGACTGCTGCGAACAACTTTTCCACCAACTGCGCATCAGCCTCTGTAGCGCAGGATCCTGTTGCATAAGCAGAGGCCCCGCAGTTCACCAGTGCCGGGGTGTTTGGCATCACACGAATCACCCGCGCACTTGAACCCGCTGCTGATTCAAGCTTTGCAAGCGTCAGCCCCGCAGCGATGGACACCACTAACTTCCCGCTGAGTGCAGACTGCAGCTCATGGAGTGCAAGCAGTGCGTCTTGCGGCTTCACGCACAGTACCAGCGCGTCGGCAGCAGCCACCACATCCCCGTTCGTTTTAAGCCAACGCACCTGCAACTCTTGCGCAAGCGCTTTCGCTGAAATTTCCACCACATCGCTTACAAAAATTTGGGATGGAGCGCAAACGCCCGCCTTCACTATCCCCCGCACCAACGCGGAGGCCATTTTGCCGCAGCCTATGAATCCAAGAGTCATCCGACTCTTGTAAACCGAAACCGCTTCAAAGCAAACTCACAGCCTGCCGTTATTTGCACCCCTGCCGATCCTGAACCCTTCCCCTGGCAACCGAGGACCAACCCGTCCAAGTTGGGTCGCTCCTCAGTGTCCCTCTTTCCCCTGGCTAAACACCCGCATGCATCCCTTGGACTGGCACCACGGTCTGCTTCCCCTCACCATGCACCTCGGAACGAGCGGTCTCAACCGCATGGGATGGGACCACCAACACAGGCACCTTGGAATGCCGGATGACCCCCTCGGCGACACTACCCACAATCAGATTATAAAATGCTCCATGCCCGTGGCTTCCAATGATCAACATACCAGCTCCAGTGCGCTCCGACTCCGAAATGATCGTACCAACAATCGGCCCCCAAAGGTGCAAAACCTCGGTGAACACCGATCGTGACTCAAAAATCTCCCGTGCAGCCCTCAGCCTGCCCTCGATGACCTTGGCCGCCGTATCCTCGGTGATAGGGAAAAGCTCCGGTGGCGCCACTCCGACGTAATCAACCTCCGGCTCGCTGACGTGAAGAATCATGGCATTTGCTCCAATTCTAACCGCCAAATCAGCAGCCACCCTGCAAACCTCATCGCTCACTGGAGAGAAATCCACTGCCGCAAGCACTAATTTTGTATTCATTGTCACGTTGTTCCTAACCTTGTTCACAAATGCCGCACCATGGCGCTCAGCCCCACGAAAGAACACGCCCCAAGCCGGCCCCACCAGACTCTGGTGTTATGACCTTCTCTGATGCATCG
>JBILLC010000402.1:0-3142 GCA_044376275.1 Chthoniobacteraceae bacterium
TGATTGGTCGCCGCATTTGGATCCTCAGAGGAGAATCCGAATGGATTGTTCATTGAAATTGCCTTTGACGGGTCTTTCTGTGGGATCTGGAGATTCGTGATCCAAACATATTTTTTGGGCAGACAAGAATGAATGTGGTCAATAAGTCGCACCCAATAGTCGCGCTCCGCAATCGCGGTTTGGAGGGGAACAATTGAATCCAGACTCAATTTGATGTCTGCCTCGGCTGCTTTGATTTGACGGTTGGTCTTCTCGAGTTTTTCTAGACGCGGGGTGAGTTCTTCCTTCAACGCGGAAGCAACTTCAGCACTTTTTCTGAGCGAAATTCCCCAGACAAGAATCGGCGCGCAAAGACTCACCGCCGCAAGTCCGATTGCCACGCACAACTGAGCAATTCGCTCCTTGGAGCGAATCGACTGCGGAAGGAGGTTTACCGAGACCGGGCACTGCGAGACGTACTCCAGTGCGAGGCCAACATGTTCTCCGAGCACGGGCGCCAGTTTCGAGAGAGTCGGGATTTTATCGGTGGCTGCCTGGACGCAACGGAACGGATTAAAGCGTTCAACTTCAAGGTTGAGCTTTTCTTCCCAGAATTCCTTCATCAGCGGCATGTTCGCGCCGCCACCAGCGAGGTAGATTTTCGAGGGAGCGGAACCTCCCTGCTGCGAGCGGTAAAAAGAGATTGAGCGGGCGATTTCAGCGTGAAGTCTGGTGACCGCGTTCCGAAGTACTTTCGCAACTTTTGCGACATCAGGGTCCTCGTCCTCTGCGAAGTTGGAGCCACGTCCGATTGATCCACTGCTGCATTTGCGCTCCTCAGCGGCCATCATGGGCTCACCGAACTCCTTAGCAACTGCCGCAGTGAGTGTGTTTCCCCCAGACGAAATTGTCCGGACAAAAAATTTTCTAGTTTCTATGAACAGGAGATTCGTGGTGCGTGCGCCAAGATCAATCACAAGTGAGCAGCCCTCTGGTTCTCCATAGTTGTAGCGGAACGCGTTATAGATGGCTAACGGCGATAAATCGATTGTGGATAATTTAAGTTTGCTCTCTGCGATGCCCGCGGACCATTCATCCAGCAGGTCATTTTTCGCCGCGACAATCAAAACCTCCGGCTCCTGACTCGAGGCGTCGGCAACCGTCTTGTAATCCCAGGTGACCTCCGCGAGAGGATAGGGGATGTTTTGCTGTGCTTCAAATGCCACAGTTTTCGAAAATTCATCTTGCGAGAAAGATGGAATTTTTACCAACCGGCTGAAAGTGGCCTGGGCGGGCAGCGTGCACTTGACGGTTTGAGACTTGGCCTTGAGCGCGGCGGTCATCTCTGAAATATGCAGCGCTCCTTGAGAAGCGCGACTAGCATCCGCCGCAGGGTCAGGAATCAGGTCACGCGTCTCAACGTGCTTTAATTTCAGTAAGCCCCGTTTCTCACGGGAAAACTCAGCCATCGAAATGGTTTGTGAGCCAATGCTTAGCGTGATGATTCGTTTAGGGCCTGCCATCGGATGTTTGCCTTGGATGACCGTCAATCAGTAATCTAATCGGTAAGCGGAAATCTAATCGATCAACTACTTCTTCGGGTTGATCATTTCGTAATAGTCCCAATTCAGGAGGGAGAACGGGGTGAAATTTCGGTTGACCATGGTTTCTGTCACTCGTTCCACCTTTGCTCCATCCTTGGCGACTCCCGCGTTCACCAGCTCGCTCACGATGGTTGCGGTCTGTGTAATCTCCGCCATCTTGGTTGCGGGCGTCGCCTTGTACATTTGCTGCGCCACTAGCTTGCCACTCTGATCGTTGATCTCCACCCACACCGATTTGAAGTTGTCCATTGTGAGCGCATGATCTGAAAGTTTCTGGCATGTGCGCGGCGAGATGTAAATGGCTGCATGGCGGGATTTTCCCTTCATAACATCCACTAGAGAAGTTTCCCCCTCGATGAGCTTGTATTTTTTTATCGGCGGTTTCTGTCCCGCGACTTGTTCTCCGCGCATCTTGCGATCTCTGTCGGGATCCTCATTCACCAGTAGCAAAGCATGGTATTTTAAGGTGAGCTCACTGAATGGAATGCTGCAGTCGAAGGTGGTTTCGATCTGAACCCACTTTGGCTGCGGATCTTCGGGAGTCACCGGGCGTGGAGCCTTGGGCGCCATCGGAGGAATTGATTGCGCTGTAAAAATCGGCGTGCCAACTATTTCAATTTTGACTTCGTTTGCGTAGATGCCGCCGCCGCCCTTGGCAACGTCGAGCATTCTGTCGTGCTCTTCAGGGGTGGCGTCAGCTGGAGTCACAACCGCAATAAAAATTGCCGCGAGAAGGGATGGATATTTCATGTTCCGGGGAGGGGAGAGGGTGATTTGGGCTTACATTGAACGCGTAGTGATACGGGTGCGAAAGTACTCTATAGTTTCTCGGATACCCATCTCAAAATCAACTCTTGGTTGCCAATTTAAAACTGTGCTGGCTCGCGAGATATCTGGTTGACGAACCTTTGGATCATCAACAGGAAGGGGGCGGTAGTCGATGCCGTGCTGAGATCCGGTGATACGGAGAATGTGTTCAGCAAACTGCTTGATCGTCATTTCCATTGGATTGCCGATGTTAACCGGTTCATGGAAGTCGCTCTTAGACAGGCGGAAAATCCCGTCAATGAGGTCGCTCACAAAGCAGAATGACCGGGTTTGAGATCCATCACCAAAAATAGTGAGTGGTTCTCCGGCGAGCGCTTGTCCGATAAAAGCAGGAACGACCCTTCCGTCGCGCAGGCGCATTCTCGGCCCGTAAGTATTGAAAATGCGCACAATTTTTGTATCAACCCCGTGGTAACGGTGGTACGCCATCGTGATGGCTTCTGCGAAGCGCTTTGCCTCGTCGTAAACGCCGCGGGGTCCGATGGGATTTACGTTCCCCCAGTAATCCTCTTTTTGCGGGTGAACCAGGGGGTCGCCGTAGCACTCGCTGGTGGAGGCAAGCAGGAGTCCAGCTTTTTTCGCTTTGGCAAGCCCCAATGCGTTGTGCGTTCCAAGGGCCCCAACCTTCATCGTGGGGATCGGATGCTCCAAGTAATCGATCGGACTTGCCGGGGATGCTAAATGATAGATAAAATCAACGTCGTCAGGCAAAAAAATAAAGTTTGAGACGT
>JBILLC010000477.1:0-2681 GCA_044376275.1 Chthoniobacteraceae bacterium
AATACTCCGCACACGCTCCTCATAAGCCTTTACCCGCCACTGCCCCGCAAGCCGGAGTCCCTGCTCGAATAAATCCTCATTGCTTGAGTTAAAAAGCGGTTCAAGGACGGAGTCCGCGTTTACCGGCGCGGCGCACTTCAAATTTGCAAGAACCTCAGGGTCATTGCCACTACGCTCAAAAATATACGGCACTTCTGATGGCGTTGCAGTGGAGGCCATCGCCTTCATCCAAACTGCGGCCCGCTTGGGGTCCGATTCAAAAAGATCAGCCTGGCGGCGAATGATTTGCTTGGCTCTTAAGTTGGCGTTCGGGTTGTAGCTGACCGCAGCACCAGAAAGGGATTTCAGCTCGCTCGCATTGTTTTCAACCCATCCATTTTTGAGAGCAAAAATCAGATGCTCGTCCTTTTCGAATGCGAGCTTCTCCTCCGTGACGAGAGGCGCCCAGATTGAATGTGTCGCGTTAAGCGTTTTTGTGAGAGCGTGGGTGTGGTACGCATTAAAAGGGTGGTCCAGCGCTTTTGCAGCCACCACCGCAGCTCGAGGGTCGTTGATGTAACTCGCCGCAACAATCGCCTCGAGTCGTACGAGGGGATCCACGTCGTTGATCTGCCTCTCGACCATCGCTAATGCCCCTGAAAAAAGGGAGTACCGCGCCAAAGTAGAGAGTGTGCGTGTGGCGTAAGCTCGTATCCTTGGATCGGTTGCGCTCAACAATTCTTCAAGTAGAGGTAAACGCAGTGTCTCGTGTGCTTCAAACAACGACAGGGCTTGAAGTCTGCGATATTCGTTGCCCGCGTTTCTTGCCACCCAAGCATCCAAAGGCCCTATTAGTTCTGTGGTGTTTTTTTCAAAAAGCAGCCTTTTAACCTGGTATTGAACCCAGCGCTCCGGCGAATCCAGTTGATCCAGCAACGCATTGATGTTCTTTGTTTCAAGGCCAGCTTTCCTCACTAGAGGCCGGTCTTTGCATGTCACCCGCCAAATCCGGCCATGTGATTTATCCCGATCAGGGTGCCGGTATGAAGCCTGATAATGTCCAATGATCGGATTATACCAGTCGGCGACGTACATCGCGCCATCAGGACCACCCCGGACTTCGACGGGACGAAAGACGGAGTTTTTGGTTTCGATAATGTTTGGCAACTGTCTGGACTCGTAGATCCCATCTCGAATAACAAGCTCGTGCTGTTCCAAGACATTTGCGTAGTAGCCGCCGATGATTGCGCGGCCTTGCATCTCGGGAGGAAAATGCTTGCTGCCCACAAAGTCCATTCCCACCTGCTTGATGCGGGCTTGAAAAAGATTCATCGCTTGTGAGTTCACGGCGAGATTTGATCGCACTAGTCCTGGCGTAGAGTAGTACGCGCCGATGTTTGCACCGCTTTTATGGAATGGCTGTCCATAATCTGTGGTGACCACGCCCCAGCAGTTAGCGCCGGCGGAAGACCATTGAAAAAACGGATCAAGGTGACCAGTTCGTGGACGGAATCGCCATACTCCCGCGCGATTCAAGGTTTCCACTCCGTAGGCGGTCTCCACTCGTGAATAAATGTGGTGTCCCTGCGTGAACCATAATTCCCCACCGAAGCCCCAGTTCAGGCAGTTGACCATCTGATGCGAATCAGCCGTCCCGAAGCCGCCAAGAATAATCGCTCGCGAATCGGCTTTGTCGTCCCCGTTGGTGTCTTTGAGGTGTAGTAACTCTGTGCCTTGTGCCACGTAGAGGCCGCCGTTGCCGAGTTCGATTCCGGAAGGCATAAACAGTCCATCCGCAAACTTGGTGAATCTGTCTGCACGTCCATCGTCGTTGGTGTCTTCGCAAATCAAAACATAGTCGTCCGGCTTTTCGCCCGGCTTGATTTGTGGGTAACTTTTGGCGCAGGCGACCCAAAGACGGCCACGTTCGTCCCATCGCATTTGAATCGGCTTCACAATCCCATCAGCCTCTGACGCAAAAAGGTTCACCTCAAACTCCGGGAGGATGTGGAAGGAAGCTAACTCCTCCTCCGGTGTTTGGGCGGGGGTGGATGGCGCCTCGTGAGGGATTGAAGAGCGCTCTCCGATGGGTTGTGTTGGCTTACCCTCCAATGCAAGCCGTATGTTTGCGTCGGCTTGCTTCAGCAGGGGCTGAAAATCCTCCATTTCCTGTGGAAAGATACGCTTGGTGCTGTCCTTCCAATCTTTTGAGTATGCCACGTTGGTCCTGTCGCCCTTCAGAAACGCCCAGTTCATCGGACGCCAGTAGTCAAACCATAGCCGCTCGAGTTGCACCACCTCGACTCGGGTACGTTCCAATTCTTTTTCGGCCCTTACTGGCAAACCAAGTTTTGCAGGGATGGCTTTTGCAACAATCGAGTGCCCGAAATCATTTAGCTGGTATCCGTTAGAAGTCAGTTTTTGCGAATGGCTCACGTCGCTCAAATCGATGTGCACCAGACCAAGCTGATCCGCGAGTTTTTCGATGGCTTTCGAATACGCGAAAAGAGTGTCGTTACGGCCGCTAAGGTCCGGCCACAGTTTTTCCGTCGGTTTCTCAAAGATGATGGGGGACAATAAAACGACTCGGCGCCCTTCCTTTCCCAGTTCGGCGATGAGCCCCCTGTACGCCTCAATAAAATTTGCGAGCCCTCCGATGCCAGCGAGTGACTCCATCTGACCAAATTGCGCAATCACGGTTG
>JBILLC010000404.1:0-3132 GCA_044376275.1 Chthoniobacteraceae bacterium
GCAGCCTGAAGCTCCTCTTACGAGTTGCATCCTTGCGGGTGAGGGCAGCAACACGCTCTTTGTTGCGAATGGCGATAAAGTTTTTAGGCGGTTTTTGACGGTCGAAAAGCCTCGATAGAGCGGTGTACTGGCGTCGACGCGGGTTTTCTTTGTAGCATTTCAATTGAGTTCCCGAGGTTCCTTGACTCTGTGCGACTTGGCGTGGAAATCTGAGGGTATGTCTGTTGTTCCTGATGCCCCTGCGCCGTTGGATTTTATCCGTGAGATGATCAAGGGAGACGTGGATGCCAACCGCAATGATGGTTGGGTGATCACGCGTTTTCCTCCTGAGCCCAACGGGTATCTTCATATCGGTCACGCTAAGAGCATCTGTTTGAACTTTGGGTTGAGCTTGCAGTTTGCGCCAATGGCGCGATGCCACTTGAGGTTCGATGATACAAATCCCACCAAGGAGGAGGTTGAGTACGTCGATAGTATCAAAGAGGATGTGAAATGGTTGGGGTTCGACTGGGGTAATCATTTGTATTACGCCAGCGACTATTTCGAAAAATTTTATGAGTTCGCCGTGCAACTCATCAAAAAAGGTTTGGCTTATGTAGACGACCAAACTCCTGAACAAATGCGCGCAAGCAGGGGCACCTTAACCGAGCCTGGGACGCCGAGTCCTCATCGAGACAGAGCGGTGGCTGAGAACCTCGAATTGTTTGCTCGGATGAGAAACGGGGAGTTTCAGGAGGGCGCACATGTAGTAAGGGCGAAAATAGACATGGCCTCGCCCAACCTGAATCTTCGCGATCCCGCAATTTACCGTATTCTGCATGCGCACCATCACCGGACAGGCGACGCGTGGTGCATTTATCCGATGTACGATTTTGCGCATCCGCTTAGCGATGCTTTGGAGGGAATCACCCACAGTCTTTGCACGCTCGAATTCGAGCACCACCGTCCTTTGTATGAATGGCTCATCGAAAATGTGGATGGCCTGCCGTCAAAGCCGTATCAGCGCGAATTTGCACGACTGAATTTGACTTACACAGTGATGAGTAAACGTAAGCTCTTGCGGTTGGTCAAAGACGGGTTGGTTGCAGGGTGGGACGATCCGAGACTGCCGACGATTAGCGGCATTCGCCGCAGAGGATATCCGCCCGCAGCAATACGCTCTTTCTGCGAGACAATAGGGCTGACAAAATATCCTGGCTTAACCGACCTAGCGCTGCTTGAGCATTGTGTGCGTGAAGATTTAAATCGTTCTGCTCAGCGCGCCTATGCGGTGCTCCGGCCGATTCGCGTGGTGCTGACCAATTATCCGGAGGATAAGCTAGAGTTCGTGGAACTTGTGAATAATCCTGAGGACGAGTCTGCTGGCAAAAGACTGGTGCCGCTGAGCCGAACTCTCTACATCGATGCCGATGACTTCATGGAGAACCCAACTTCAGGATTCTTCAGGCTGAGTCCGGGCGGCGAGGTTCGGCTCAAGTACGCTTTTTGCATCACATGCAGTGAGGTCGTGAAGGACGAGTCCGGGCAAGTCATCGAGCTGCGCTGCACGTATGACGAGGCAACCCGCCGCGGGGTAAAACCGGAGGGACGGCCCAAGGTGAAGGGGACCATTCACTGGGTTAGCGCGGAGCACGCTCTAGATGTAGAGGTCCGCTTGTACGACAGGCTGTTCACAGTTGCGCAACCTGAAGCCGAGGCTGGCGAGGATGGCGACTTTACAAAGCTTCTGAATCCCAAGTCGCTGGAAGTTGTCACGGCCAAAATCGAGCCGTCCATCAAAGACGCGGTCCCCGGAAAAGCGTATCAGTTTGAGCGTGTCGGATATTTCTTTACTGATCCAAAAGACAGTAAACAGGGCAAACCTGTGTTCAATCGCACCGTGACTTTGAAGGATGGGTTTGTGAAAGCAAAGTGAGTGCAGCCAGTCCGTTTGTTTTGGTTCGTTGTCGGTTTAATACTTGTTGGAGCGATTCTGTTTTCCGTTAAACCCATGAAACTGTTCAAGAAAGTCATCTCGATCTATGCGGGGGCGGGTTATCATTTACGGATCGGCTTGAACCCCTGTGTTCACGGTTTCGATAGCGCGCAATTTGGTGTGTTGTTTGATAAACAGGGAGCGATTAACACTGGAGGCGGCAGCATCGCAATTGATGAGGTGTGCTTCATCGAAACCCTCACAGAATACCTAGAGCCAAAATCAATTCTTGTTATCGGAAATTCGTTTGGATTGAGTTCCGTTGCGTTGGCGCTCGCATGGCCTAAAGCGCGCGTTGTTGCGATCGATTGTGGGACTCCCACTACCACTATGCTGCACCGGATCATGGATCCGGACCTTACCTCCCGTCAGATACCTCGTGATTTTGGAATTAAACTAACTAGGGAACTCGCGGCTTCGAGTGGACTCGACCTCAAGGTAGTTCAAGGATTCTCACCCCAAGATTTGAATCTCGCTCTCGAGGTTCAGGCGTCGCCGTTCGATCTTGTGTTCATTGACGGAGACCACCGTAATCCCCAGGTTATTGCTGATTTTTCGGGTGCTCGTGAAATCAGCTCTGAGAAATGCGTCTACATTTTTCATGATGTGATTAATTGGGAGCTGGAACCTGGCCTCGCCAAGTGTGCGGAAATGTCGGGGCTATGTCAGACGCTTTTAGACCGGACGTCATCAGGCATAGGTGTGCTGTTTCCTCACACGATGGTGTCCCTCGGCGAGCATCTGTCAGTGTACACCGAGCCTGAGAGCACTAAAAGTTCGCTGCAAGGTCGTTGGCTCAACAACTGGGTTTATCGGTTGGTCAAAATGTCAAACTCGAGCGACTTTCTGACCAAGCTCAGAACTTGGTTGAGATCAGTTTGATGGCCTTCGATCTGAAGGAGACTCACGCAGGGTTAGGGAAATCGGCCCGCTACCTCGGGCGGTAGTAGTTAGTGCAGTAGGCTTCCGTGTCGATAAACGTTTGAGCGGCCTCCCAATTTTTGAAGGTTGGAATGGGTGTCGCAGTTTTATATTTATGCCACTCAATTAACAGATGGCTGCCTATCAGGGAGTTCGGTTCTTCCTCGAAGACTGAGTATTCACCACCCTCGATGTCAAATTTTGCGAATGCGGGACGCCCAAACTTTGCGATTGCC
>JBILLC010000405.1:0-3112 GCA_044376275.1 Chthoniobacteraceae bacterium
ACTCCTTGGTGACTTCATTGTCTGCGAGGACGGCGGGTAGGCTTGAGGCGGGGTTTGACGAGTTTGACTTGCGGAGAAATGTAACTTCAAACCGTACCACGTTTTCTGCAAGGACCTGATAGAACGCTTCCTGAGATGATTTGCTCAGGAGCACGTCGGGGAAAGTTCCGCCGGTGCCTCTGTTGTCAATGCCGGCTAAAGTAGTGTTTGGCATCGGGATTTGCATTGGTGTCAGGGCGACAAATGGAACGCCTTGGCCTGATCGCGACGTCCATGGAATCGCTTTTGCCAGCCGCTGCAACTGGTATGTTGTACTTCCTGGTTGGTTGTACACGCGGTACCCAACGAGTGACACGGTGCTTCGCTGAGCCTCCTCCGAGCGGTTCAGATTGATCGAGCTTTGGTCTTTGTAGCTGGGCATCCAGCCCGGAGTTTCACTGAAAAGAAAAAACCGGTCATTCCCTTTGTTTTTCTCTAAAAATGCATCCACATCGGAGCGGCGGATGCGACGTGCCAGATCTTGGGAAATTTGAGCGAGTGCAAATCTCGCCTCGGAATCGCAATCAGACGCCTGTTTTGAGGTGCTGGTCAGCCGAGTGGCGGAGCCCATCAATTGCATCACCAATCCGCAAAGCATCACCAGAATAGAGATCGCCACCATCAATTCCAGCAGCGTGAATCCCGCTTTGGTCGTGAGACGGGCAGATATTCTGGGAAAATTAGAAGGGTTCATCTTAGCGAGTTGGAATTGCCACGAGTGAATCCAATGAGCCCTCTGGTTGTTTCGCATCTGGTATGTTTGCAGGCCAGCGGATCTGTACTTTCACTGCAGCCAACCCCGGCGCAGCTGCCGAAAGGTTCACTTTGAAAGTTTTGAGGAGGCCGGTGTCTCCTAAGGCCTTCACCGGAGTGCATGCTTCATCCACAATCAGCGGCGCGGGGTAGGTGATTTGCGTAGAGCCATTGGCTAAAACCGACGCTTTAATTTTCAATTTTCGAGTGGTGGCAACATATCCTCCGTCATTCGAATTCACAATGTCGGCTCCCTGAATGTCTGCTGCGATTGCCGATAGAATATTTGCAGCCGCAATTTGAATACTGGCTTTTCTAGAATTCTTGAGCCCGACCGACAGAAGGCCCAGCATGCTCACCAGCGCAAAGGAGAATATCGCCATCGCGAGCGCAATTTCGATCAGCGTGAATCCTGAACGCCCATTCCGGGCTCTCCATTGATGGGATGAGGCTTGCCCAGAAAGCAGCGTGTTTGCTCCACTTGAAACTGACGGCGCGAAATTGAAATCCGCAGATTTCGGCGGGCAAGCCGCGTGCCAATTTTTCATTGGGAGGTCAAAATGCATACGGGTTTTTCGAACCGTGCGGAGGCTGCCATCATTTCGAGTCCTGTGCAAGGGTCCTTCTGGAGGGCTTTGAAAGTCTTCTGGTGATGATGGCTCTGGCGCTTAGGAGGTATGCGTGTGGAGGCGCTCGCGATCCGGCAGTCCGCTTTTAAATCGCTGTTCATTGATGGGCTTCGCTACCGGGGGGCTTGCAAAATTCACTGAGAGACGCTTGGGTGAAGGGATGAATCCGACCACCCGCATTTCCCTCTTTGATCGGGCTGCCCGCTTAGTAACCGTTGCAGGCACCGCCTTGGTGTTGCAGATCGCCGCCCAGAGTTTTGTTTTTGGCTCCGATGCGCCCGTTTACCCTCTCAAGACATGCGTCGTCACGGATGAGAAACTGGGAAGCATGGGCAAGGCTTATGTTCACCACCACGACGGGCAAGAAGTACAGTTTTGCTGTAAATCATGCCTCCCGAAGTTCAACAAGGACCCCCAAAAATACCTGAAAAAGGTCGCCGATGCGGCGAAAGCGCAGTCCAAATAATTGCCTAAGCTCTCCTGCGCGGTGTGGAGGGAGCGGTTTGTTTTTTTGCAAGAGACTCGATAGCCCGGCGATGCCCGGCGGTAAGGGGCGCCTCCCTAAGAACGGTCTCAAGGTGAAACCATTTCTGATCCTTAGTTTGTTCGGCGGGCAAGTCCGCTTCTTGGACCGTCATTGTGATTTTGTGGTGGGTAAACGGATAGACGCCCTCGTACAGGACGGGTACGTCGGGCAGCATTTGGTCAATCAACGGTAGTTTCCAAAGACCTCCTGCCCGCCTGCCGCTCTGCTGCTCAAGTAGCAGTTGCTCCCCTTTGACGATCCAGGCGGCGTGCTCTTTGAGTGCGACGGTCGCGCGTCGTGGCGATTTGACCGGTAAAGATTCAGGCGCCTCGGCTCGGCAGAGCGATTGGATGGGGCAGATCAGGCATTGAGGCAGGCGCGGAGAACAAACCATCGCCCCGAGCTCCATCAGCGAAGATGTGTGGATGCGCCCCCCTTCATTTTCCGGCAGCAGATCAGTGGCGATCCTCCAGATTTCCCGCGAACCGGCTGGAGAGTCGATCGGGATATGAAGGTTTGCCAAACGGGCAATAACTCTCGCGATGTTCGCGTCCACGGCTGCGACCGGCCGATCAAATGCGAACGCTGCTACCGCTCCGGCTGAGTAAGGCCCCACGCCGGGGAGGCTCCTCAACTCAATCGGATCGCTCGGAACCTCCCCACCGTATCGCGCCACGATTTGTTTTGCAGCATTTTGCAGGTTTCTCGCGCGCGAGTAGTAACCCAGCCCCTGCCACTCTTTAAGCACCTCTTGCTCAGTGGCATCTGCCAGAGTCTGGATGTTTGGGAAACGGAGCATCCACCTTTCAAAGTACGCGGTGGCGGTTACCACCTGGGTTTGCTGCAGCATGAACTCGGAAACCAGCACGGCGTAGGCGCTCGTGTCTCTACGCCACGGAAGGTCCCGGGCGGATTTGCTGTACCAGTCGGCCAACGCTTTTCGCAATTCTCGGGCAAAGGATGCTGAAAATGGTTTCACGGGGTAAATGGCCTTCGGGTAAGGCTGGAGATCACTGAGGTTCTGGGCCAGCATAGAACACAGATGTCAGCAGCCAAACAAAACCCTGTGCCGCCACCGCGCAGCATCCACACCTGCAACCTATCCTCGGAACAGGCCGCCAAACTCAAGGCTTTGCTGCACTCTCAAGGCTGGGAGTTTGATTCC
>JBILLC010000469.1:0-2720 GCA_044376275.1 Chthoniobacteraceae bacterium
CTACGGGGCCAGTTCCTCTTGTGGTAGGCTTTGTGGACATCCATGAAGGCGTCGGAAAGCCCTTCCGCAACTCAGCCGCTTTTTTGCACTCGGGAAAAATCCAAGCAAAGCGCTTTAAAACGCTTCTCCCGAATTACGATGTCTTTGACGAATACCGATATTTCGAACCCGCTGAGGACAACTCAGTCGTCGAATGGAATGGTCGGAAAATCGGGATCACATTGTGCGAGGATATCTGGACAGAACCGTTTCTTCCCCGCGCACTTTATCCGACGTCGCCGCTCGAGACACTCTCATCGCAAGGTGCTGATCTCATTTTAAACTTAAGTGCATCCCCGTTTACTCTTGGAAAGCCGGAACGCAGAGTTGAAATGCTATCAGCCGCTGCCAAAAGCAAACGAGTGCCAATCGCTTACTGCAACTGCGCTGGTGCAAACGATCAGTTGGTTTTTGATGGAAACTCGACATTCTTCGACGCAGAGGGTCAGTTGCTAGCCCAGTTCCCCGCGTTTGCAACTCATCTGGGTGTGGCGGACCTACGAGGACCGGCTTTGGACTTCCTGCCGATGCATGAGTCAGCGTCGTTGTACCATGCGCTTGTTCTTGGCGTGCGCGATTACATGCGAAAATGTGGGTTTCGCTCGGCCGTGCTTGGTCTCAGTGGTGGGATAGACAGCGCACTCGTCGCCTGTATCGCCGCGGAGGCACTTGGCGCCGCGAATGTACTCGGTGTCACGATGCCATCCCAATACTCGAGCGAGGGCAGCGTCGGCGATTCCGAACAACTTGCCCGGAGCCTCGGAATTGAATTCATCAATATTCCAATTCAAAAGTCATTTGAAACTTTTCAAGAGCTCTTCAAGGTGATCTTCACAGGGCTTGCTCCAAATGAGACGGAGGAGAACATGCAGCCTCGGCTTCGAGGCATGATCTTAATGGCGCTTTCGAACAAGCTCGGGCACCTCGTCCTATCGACAGGCAACAAGAGTGAACTGGCAGTTGGGTATTGCACGCTCTACGGAGACATGTGCGGTGGATTGGCTGTGATCAGCGATGTTCCAAAGACCCAAGTTTACAACCTCGCGAGATGGATTAATAGGAATCAAGAAATTATTCCGTGGGCGACGATCGAAAAAGCGCCGAGCGCGGAACTTAAACCGGATCAGAGGGATCAGGACACCCTGCCTCCCTACGACATTCTTGATCCGATCCTCCAGCTCTACGTCGAGTCGCAATGTTCGCCGGAGGAGATCATCGCGAAAGGTTATGAAGAAAAAACCGTGAGGTGGGTAGTCAAACGAGTAAACCTCAACGAGTACAAGCGTGCACAGGCGGCACCGGGGCTTAAAGTCACCTCTAGAGCGTTTGGACTGGGCAGGCGCATGCCAATCGCCCAACGTTACTCTCCGTAGCGCAGCGTTCATACCTTCCGACACCACACCTCCGAGCTGGCATCCTTGATTTCAAAATCCAGATCCGCTCAAAAACCGTGTTCGAATGAGCCATCCCCGCATTAATGCATTTGAAGGCGCACTCGTCGCCGATGCTCTCGCGATGCCTGTGCACTGGTATTATGACAGGCTCGCGCTTCGCCGGGATTACGGAAGGATCGACCGGTTTCTGAAACCAAAAAATCCGCATCCCGACAGCATTCTGCATCGCAGCAAATACCAACCTCTCACCCCTGAAGCCGATATTCTTCACGATCAAGCAGTGTACTGGGGGCAACACGGCATTCACTACCATCAAAATCTGCAGGCTGGAGAGAACACCCTCAACTTTCAGCTGGCTCGGGCGCTTTACCGGCAGATCCGCAAGACCAACAAATACGATGCAGGCTCGTGGCTGCGGCTATATGTAGACTGCATGCGCATCCCGAGGTGGCACCGGGACACTTATGTGGAGGAGTACCATCGTGCTTTTTTCACGAACCTATCAAAGGGCAAGCCACTTGAAAAATGCGGGATAGCGGATGTGCACATCGGCGGTTTGGTGCCGGTTTCGGCGTTGTTTGCGGCGCTGGACCAGGAAGGAAAGGCAGTCGAGGATTTAGTAATATCACACGTCAGACAGACTCATGATAATCCTGATGTGCTCGACGCAGCTCGGGCATTCATCAGAATCCTTTGTTCTGTAGAGAGTGGTGTTTCGTTGCGGGACGCGATTCTTCAACATGCCACTGGGTGGATTTCAGCGCACAAAGTTCAGAAATGGAATGCCGAGCCCGATGAGGTCGTGGTTGGCCAGAGGCTGAGTCCCGCGTGCTATATCAAAGATGCGTTTACGGCGTCACTATACTTAAGCTGGAAATATTCGGGAGATTTCGACGCGGGTGTCATCGCCAATACGCACTGCGGGGGCGACAACTGTCACAGGGGTGCAGTTGTCGGGGCACTCCTTGGTCTCGAAAACGGCGTTCCTGAACGATGGCTCGCAGATCTCAAGAGCCGAGCCTAACTCGACTTCGCGGACTGGATATGGCTGTTTACCACATACGAGTATCCGCACTTCAAGGTTGTACCCGAGTACCGGGGCAGAGCGCTTTAAAGGCCAATCAGCCAAATCACCTCGCCCTGCTGAGGGCGAATACAACCAGCAGGAAACCTTCCTTGGATTGCCTCCTGAATCATTGCTTCCTTGGAGGCATCATTGACCAGAAACATCACATATCGCGATGCGTTCAACAGAGGAAAAGTGAAGGTAATTCTCTGAGGCGGCGG
>JBILLC010000406.1:0-3099 GCA_044376275.1 Chthoniobacteraceae bacterium
TGGGAAGAGCGATCCAAACAAGGTCGGATTGGACGGGATCATGGGAACGGCGCCTGTTGCATCGTTTAAAGCGAACGCGCTTGGGTTTTACGATCTTGGAGGAAATGTGTCCGAATGGATGTGGGGCGGGCTGGATGAGGAGACAGGCAAACGGGTGATCAGGGGCGGGCACTGGGGCAGCAGCGCGCAGTACTCCTCGGTTGCCTACAGCTACGGCTACGCCCCGGAGTCCCGCAGCTACAGTATCGGATTCCGGTTGGCCCTCAGTAATCAGTGAGGCGAACATTTTCGGAAGCGTTTATCACCCGCGGATTTGTTGGATGAGAAGTTCTGCAGGTTCCGCAGCATCTAAAGTGCGAAATCCCCACCGTGAACGCGTAGCACCCGCGTGCGCTTACATGACCCTACATAGGGATGGGGTGAGTCGTCCCTTCGCTGCTTCGTCGCTTCTTTGGTGCAATCCGCGCCTGGGCGCAGCTGGGGCTACGCGCTCCCAGGGTTTGGCGATGGAGCGCTCTTTTAAAAATGTGGACGCCCTGCGCCGCAAAGCCCCGCTCCGAACGAAGTTAACGCAAGGTCGCGCCTCTGGCGCTTCTGTTACTCCTTTTGCTGCACTGCAAGCGCAAGCTGGTGTAGTGCGCGCAAATCCAGTTTCCCGCTTGCGAGGTGCGGAATCTCGGGCGTTTTCACCAATTTTTTTGGAATCCACAGGTTCGGCAGCCCGGCCTCGTTCAATTTTAACCTGAGGTTCTGCATATCGACTTCACGCGTGCTTACCAGCACCAGTGCTTCCCCTTTGGATTCGTCGGGGATGCCCGTGATCGCGATACTCTTTTCTTCCTGCGCAAGCTCCAGTACGGCGTAGATGCGTGTTTCAATGGTCTCGTGAGGCACCATTTCCCCTGCGATTTTTGAAAAGCGCGAAAGCCTGCCTTCGATGTACAAGAACCCGTCTTCGTCAAAACGTCCGAGATCCCCGGTTCGCAGCCATCCGTCATGCAGCACTTCGGCGGTACGTTTTGGATCATTGAGATATCCTTCGAAAATATTCGGGCCTTTAACCCAGAGCATCCCCGTCGATTCCAGTGGCAGTTGCGCGCCCGTGTCAGGGTCGCGAATTTGCGCAGCCATGCCGGGCGCGAGTTTTCCAGTCGATCCTCTGCGGCTGCTTGGTTGTACGTAGAGTTTTGAGTCGAGGGTCGCGGGTTGTGGTAGATTGACACTCACTACCGGCGAGGTTTCGGTGAGTCCGTATCCCTGCAACACTTCTTTCCCAAACCGGGCTTCGAATGCGTCCGCAAGATCCATCGGCAGCTTTTCCGCGCCGGTCACGATCAGCTCAAGGCTGCGGAGTTGGTGCGCCTCCGCTTTTCGAAGGTATCCGCGTAAAAACGTCGGCGTGCTGCACAATAGCTGGATCTTGTATTTCTCGATCAACTCGACGTTCTTTGGAATATCCAAAGGGCTCGGAAATGAAACCGCCTGTAGTCCTTTAAGGATTGGGTACCAGAGGGTGACTGTGCTGCCGAAGGAATGAAAAATTGGCAGGCACGCTAAAATTCGTGATTCGGGACGCAGTCCGAGCATGGTTGAGAACTGATTCACGTTGCCGAGAATGTTGCGGTGCGAGAGGACAACGCCCTTCGGGTCGCCAGAGCTGCCGCTTGTAAAAAGAATGATCGCCTCGTCGCGGTCGCCACTGGTCGGGGTGCGCGCAATCCATCCGATAGCGGATGCGGGCAGCAAAGCGCAGAGGGTTTTCCAAGCAACAATTTTTGGAAAAAGGCGCGGCAGAAGTTTTTCCAAAAACAAGACGTTTTCCGGCCAGGGAAACGCTGGGAACTTCTCTTTGAACGCCTCGGCTGTGATCGCCTGCTGGATCTCTGCGATGCGCAGCGCGGCTTTGATCGAGTCCGCGCTCGCGGTGAAGTTCAAGTTCACGGGAATCTTGTTTGCAAGAACCACTGCGAGGTTTGCGATGGCTGCGCCCTTGCCCGGAGGCAGTACGATCGCAATACGGCGTTCCGGGCAGTGTTTGCGGAGGTAAGCGGAAAAGGCGAGTGCAGCAGCCAGCAGGGTTCCCCGCGATATTTTGCCTGCATCCATGCCATCGATGACTGCAGGTTGTGAGGGTGCGCGCATTAATCCGCGGATAGATTCAATTCCGAGATGGCTGCGGTGCTCGGGGCGCGCTTGAAACGCGCGTTCGCCGAGATGAAGCAGCATTTCGCGAACTCGAGACACAGTGGCTTCATCCGGGGCAATCGGCTCTCCGAAGGTCACGCTTACAGGGTATGGAAAGCATTTTGGCCATTTGAAAAAGAAGCGGCCTTCCGAAAATGAGAAAATCGAGCCCCACAGCTGATCGAGCCACACCGGTACCACGGGAGTCGCAGCCGACCGCGCGATGAGCTCGAAGCCCCGCCTAAGTTTCAGCAGCGTGCCGATTCGCGAGATTTCGCCCTCTGGAAAAATGCACACGACCTGCCCCTCACGCAGCAGTTCTGCGGCAGTGACGATCGCCTCCTTTGCACGCTTTTGCGAAACGGGCACGCCGCCGAAAATGCGCAGGATCGGGTTGAGCGAGCGCGACCGGTATAACTGCTCGTCCACTAGGAATCTGATCGGCCGGGGACAGGCAATCTGTAACAGAATGGCGTCAACCCAGCTCAGATGGTTTGGCAGAAGGAGGAAGCCGCCTTCAGGCAATCGAGGCGAGGGGTCGGACGTGATCTGGTAAAAGCGGTTGAAAATCCAGCTGCCGACCAGACGGAGCAAGGCGGGTGCAAGGGGTGCGTGGGGATGGGAGTTCATCGGGGGTGAAGGCGCCTCTAATCTGTAGTCTCCTTTGGCGATCACCGCCATTCTCTTTGTTTGCAGGACGCGGCATTGCGGTTGCGCCCAGCATTGAGCATGGTGCCTGCGGACATGAGTGCTGTGCTGGATCAAAAACCATTTCTGTTGAGGCTCGGTGCGTTTGTGCGGTTTTCGCACACCGTGTTTGCGCTGCCCTTTGCCCTCAGTTCGATGTGGGAGGCGGGGGAGGGGCGTGTGCAGATGGGCGTGTTCTGGTGGGTTTTGGTTTGCATGGTCGGGGCC
>JBILLC010000407.1:0-3095 GCA_044376275.1 Chthoniobacteraceae bacterium
GCCGAATCAAGGTCTGCACTGCGTTTTCAAATATCAGCTCTGACGCAGCCTCCTGGGAGGCTGCATTTTGCATATCTGAATGCACGGCGGGTCTAGACTGGGCTCGCAGCGCGGCAATCGTCTCGGTTGCGCTTTGAACGATGCGTTCTTGATCATCCCTCCACGCGGCTGCGATTCGTCCCAGCAGGGTTGGGAATCCCGGACGTCCAAATCTATCGACGGGAGGGAAGTATGTTCCTCCCAGAAATGGCTTGAGTTCCGGTGTGAGCCACACGCTCATGGGCCAGCCGCCACCGCCGGTCGTTGCTTGGACAAAACTCATGTACAGCCGGTCAACATCGGGGCGCTCTTCCCGGTCCACCTTGATGCATATAAAGTCCTTGTTAAGTATATCCGCGATCTCCTGATTCTCAAAACACTCGTGGGCCATTACGTGGCACCAGTGGCAGGTGGAATAGCCAATCGAGAGGAAGATCGGCTTGTTTTCGGTTCTGGCGAGTTGAAAGGCGCTCTCGCCCCAAGGGAGCCAGTGCACCGGGTTTTTCGCGTGCTGGATCAGATAAGGGCTTTTCTCACCTGCCAAAGCGTTAGAGTGATGTTTAGATTTCACAATATTGTCAGCCCCAAACGCATCAACAAATGATGCATAATCTAATACTGTTGCTAGACAGAATCCAACAATGACCGAGAGTTTTGAACGCATGGAACTTTTAGAAAATACTTTGCAGCTGAGCAGCGAGTCCGACTCTGACGCTTTTCCTAAAGCGGTACGAAGCATTTTACTGATCAGCATTGCCTTCATTCTTGCCGCCTGCGCCGGCACCCAGGAGGGGGCGAGGGTTCGTGACAATGCCCGAACCTTCAAGACTGTCATCATTGACGCTGGCCATGGGGCTTTCGACTCAGGTGCTCGCACCCGCAAGGGCGTTCTGGAAAAAAACCTCGCCTTGGACGTTGCTCTGAAAGTCGCCCCCAAGCTGCAGGCAGCCGGATTTCGCACTGTCCTCACCCGCAGGTCCGATGTGTTTGTTCATCTTGAGGACCGTGCGAAGATTTCGAACCGCTACCCGGACGCTGTTTTTGTCAGCATCCACTTCAACGACGCAGGGCGCAAACCGGTCATGGGGATTGAGAGTTATTACATCTCGCCGGAATCCAAACAAATGGCAGAGCGCATGGTTCACACACTCGCAAAAGAGGTGAACATGCCTGATCGCGGTGCACGTGTTGCGCGCTTCCGGGTGCTGCGGTCCAATCAAAATCCGGCCGTGCTCATGGAGTGCGGCTACTTGACTAGCGCGAAGGAAGCCTCGCTTATTGTCCAAGACGGCTACCGGGAACGAATCGCACAAGGGATTGCTCGAGGCCTGATTGCCCAAAGAGGCGGGCCGCTGTTACACATCTCAGCTCAGTAACCGTTTTTCGTTCTTTGCAGAGCACGCACAGTTCGTGAATTTTTGCCGTTTTTGATAGGGCTTTTCGGCCGCTCGTGATCGAAGTGATGGATGAGGGTGGGTGCGATGCTGCAGTCAGAGGAGCTCTTCGGGGTATCAGGCCTCTTGTTTTGGTTTTCTGTTCTATTTCCTGAGGGTTGATGTCTCGTCCCGCTCTGTCGTTCGTGTGTTTACGTAAAGGTTTTAGGTTTCTAATTTTTGATGCAGCGCATGCTGCACTTGAGCAGGTGCACGTCTAGTGGTGGTGCATCGCTAGTCTGGGTCGGCATCTGGGGATGCGGGAATGGGGTGTCAATGGAGGTGGCAATGGAGGAAGGCAGAAGGGGAAATGAGGGAGGGAAATGCGTGATCTGATTTTTGTTTCGCTTGAGAATTGGGATGATATTTGGCGACGCAATCAGTTTATTTGTGCGAACCTTTTAAGACGGTTTCCATACATGCGCTTGCTCTTTGTGGAGCGCCCGCGCGACGCCTCGCACGCGGTCAGGACCTTGCGGTTCTCGGACTTCTCGGACGTTGTTCGCCCCGCCTTACGGCATCTTCGTGAGTTTCCCGGCCTGACAGTATTCAGTCCTCTTAAGCTGCTGCCGAATTCGCTGAGCAGCGGGCGACGAGTCAACGCATGTCTGCTGCGCAGGGATTTGCAGCGCATTGCATCCGAAATCGGCATGCGGGCACCGCTCCTTTGGATTAATGACCATTTTTCAGGACATCTTTGCGGGCAGCTTGGTGAACGCGCGGTGGTTTACGATGTGACTGACGACTGGACGGTGATGCCCTCAGTCGGCAGAGCGGAGCGCGAGCGCATCGTGCGAGCCGACCAAGAACTGTGCGTACGGGCCGATCTTGTTGTCGTTTGCTCTCAGTCGCTTGAGGACTCCCGGAAACCTACCGCGCGTAAGTCGGTGCGCATTCCGAACGGTGTCGATGCAGCTCATTACCGGTCGTGCATTCAATCAAATCCGAACGAACAGCACTGCGGCGTTGGAAAAACCGGCGCGCAGACTTTGCCTGGCTCCGCCGCTCCTGTGTTTGGATACCTTGGTACGTTGCACGGGGATCGCATTGATTCCTCGCTGGTTCTCGCGCTCGCAGACATGTGGCCTGGCGGCAAAGTGGTCCTTTGCGGTCCGGATTTCCTGAGTCCTCTGGAGCATCGTAGGCTGAAGACTCGTTCAAACATCGAAATCCGAGCTGCTGTGGGGTATGCGGAGGTTCCAAAGGTGCTGGCCGGGTTTGACGTGTGCATTCTTCCACATCGCTGCAACGCTTTCACGGAGAGTCTCAACCCGATCAAACTGTGGGAGTACCTGGCTTCTGGAAAGCCGATCGCAAGCACCCCGGTGGCTGGGTTTCGCGACTTCTCGCACCTTTGCAATCTGGGTGAGGGCACGGCGGGTTTTTTGGGTGCATGCAGAAGTGCGTTGGAGGAGGACCCAAGCATCAGTTTGTGGAGGATGCGTGAGGCGGAGAACCACTCTTGGGACCACCGGGTGGATGATTTGCTGGAGGTCTTCCGTCAACAGGGATGGCTTGGGCCGCGTGGGGGAAGAAACCGCCGGTTTCAATCGAACTTGATACTCGGCGACGCGATGAAGCGTCCGATGACGAGGGTGCGTCGTGGGGAGCGTGATTTGTGTC
>JBILLC010000408.1:0-3093 GCA_044376275.1 Chthoniobacteraceae bacterium
AATCTTTTTTGTTAACGGCACCAATGACGTCCACTATGTTCTGGACAGTTACCAGAAAAGTTACGCGGTTGTGCCGGGTGAAAAACAGATACGCATTCAGGTTAAAATGCCGCACGGACACCAACCCGGTTGGGCGCCGAAGGAAATCGGGTTGTTCATTGATTCCAAGTGTCGCTCTGCGGCGCCGCTGCCGCTGCTGGGAAGTCCAAGGTTACGCGAAAACCAGATTGAGGTTGACTGCGTGGCTGATAACTCACTCTCAACGGCACAACTTCATTACACCGCGGAAACTGGGATTCGCTCGAAGCGGGAGTGGGTTTCTTTGCCAGCGAGGATTGAAGGGCGATTGATTATTGCGCCTCGACCACCCGGGGCTGCGAACACTTGGTTCGTGAGCGTGACGGACGAACGGGGTGCCATGGTGACGACGGCACCCGAATTGATCCAGTGAGGGCTCACCGACATCTCGATGAGGAAAAAAGCTGGCGGTGGTTTTGGACACTGAATCCACCCGGGATGCCAAGCTTCTGTTCAAGCAAAAGGGCGAAGCACGCAGTCGCAGGAGCGCTCAAGCATGTGAGCAAGGCACCAAGGGTTGGGTAGGCGACTTGTCTGGCTACTGACTTTTTCCCGTAGCCACTGAGGCGATGTTTAAGCCAGCGAGCCATGGTGAGCTAATCTGCGGGGGCATGCCTCCGAACGGTTGGTAGGCGGGCAGCTGGATGATGCTCATGCTGTGGTTTTGATTTGCGATAAAAAACAATGTCTGGGCGCAGTCCTCGCATTGAATCATCGTGCGACGGTGCTCTGCTGTGGGAAGCACCGGACGCTTGTCGACGATCGGCGTGTTGGCCTCGCCTGGTGCATATTCGGAAAGAATGATCCCGTGCGCGTTCAGTTGAGTGCGCGCTGTAAATAGTAGCCCATGAACCGCCCATTTGCTTGCCGTGTATGGAACGCCTGCGTAGCTGTCAAACCCGTGCCCCGCAGTAGATGATACAACCACGATTTTCCCGCGACCGCGCTCGGCCATCGGCTTTGAGACGGCGCGAATCATGTTCACAACACCAAGCACATTGATGTCCATGATTTGCTGCCAAGTGGCTTCAGACGCGACGCGGGCGGGATCCTCATGCGCCATAAAGCGGTCCGGGGTGTTGATTCCCGCAGTATGAACCAACACATCAGGCGGCCCTTTTGAAAGAACTGTTTCCAAGGCCGATTTCACACTAGCCGAATCTGCTACGTCACAACACACCGGAAAAATAAGCGGGGAAAGCTTTGCGGTTTCCTGGAGTGACTCAATGGTGCGTCCGAAAACGAACGTTAAAGCGCCGGCGTCGCTGAATAACCGCGCGACTGCCTGACCCATGCCGCCGGCGCCTCCTGTCACAATGACGATCTTCCCTTTCCAGTCTGTGTTCATTCAGGGAGCTTAACCAACGCTCTTGGCTAGTCCAGTGCGCTCCCCTGTTGAGTTTTTTTCTTAAAGCCCGCAACCGACTCATTCGTGAGGAGTTTACGAATGAGTCCAGTGCTGTAAGGTTTTTTGTCGGATCCATGAAACTACCCCTCCTGCTACTATCCGTCGTCGCTTTCTGCTTTGTTTCCTCCTCGGCTACGCAGGCGGAATCGATTCCCCGCAGCAGGCCGAATATTCTCCACATCCACGCAGACGATCACCGCGCCGACGGACTGCATGCTCTCGGCACAAGGCCTCTGTACACGCCTAATTTGGACGCGCTGGTCGCGCGAGGGACTTCGTTCACCAACTGTTACACGATGGGTTCGATGAGCGGCGCAGTGTGTCAACCGAGTCGCACGATGATGCTTACTGGTAAATCATGGCTTCGTATTCCGGCAGCCAGAACTCCTTTGAAGGAACTGGATGCCTCCACTTTCCTGCCGCGAGTGATGGCTGCTGCCGGGTATCAGACTTTTCATGTGGGCAAGGGGGGAAACGAATTCACGCCAGGGCTTCAGGCGTTTGAGCAAAACATCGTCATGAACGACCATGCTCCGGATCAGCGCCGGGGATCGAGCGAACGCCATGCGGATGCTGTCCTCAAATTTTTGGATGAACGTGACAAAAATAAACCGTTTTATATCTACCTCGCTCCTCCGGTGCCGCACGATCCGCGGGTGGCAGCGCCGGAGTTCATGGGTAGGTACTCGTCCAAGGACGTTGTTTTGTCGCCGGCTTTTATGCCGGTGCATCCCTTTGATAATGGCGAGATGACGGTTCGCGATGAAAAACTCGCGCCATGGCCGCGTACGGTTGAGGACAGCAAGCAGCAGATTGCCAACTATTGGGCATGTGTGACTGGCCTTGATCATCACGTTGGGCGTATCATTACAGGCCTTCAACGCGAGGGTCAGTTGGAGAATACGATTGTCGTGTTTAGCGGAGACAACGGGTTGTCGCTGGGTGAACACGGGTTGTTTGGAAAGCAGAATCTCTACGAATTCGGTGGAATGCACGTGCCTCTTGTGATTGCCGGCCCGGGAATACCCAAGGGGAAGACCAGCGCCTTTGTGTATCTGATGGATTTACTGCCAACTTTTTCGGAACTTGCGGGCGCCAAGACTCCGGAAGGTGTGGAGGGAAGGAGTTTGGTTTCCGTGATCAAAGGAAAGGAAGTCAAGGTGAGGGACGTGCTTTACACGGCATACAAAAATTGCCAGCGCGCGGTGCGAAATGAGCGTTGGAAACTCATCCGTTACCCTTTGGTGAACATGACGCAACTCTTTGATTTAAGCGTTGACCCTCTGGAGCTGGAGAATCTCGCCGACAAGCCTGAGTACGCTGCAAGAGTCCGCGAGATGACATCCCTTTTAGAAAAGGAAATGCAAGTATACGGTGATGATGCGCCTCTCGTGTTGGCAAATCCTGCTCCATGGAAATGGGAGCCCCCAGTGGAAGGGCAACCAGCCGGAAAAAGCAGCTTTTAACGCCAATCTTGGACTGGCGTAATCAAAGTTGATGTTGCGTGTTTACCCTCAAGGTAATGCTGCAGTGATTCAGCCCAAGCGAGGAGTGGCTCGATAAAGTCAGGAATAACGGAATCACCTTGGAAGCAATCTCCAGTCAAA
>JBILLC010000020.1:0-11506 GCA_044376275.1 Chthoniobacteraceae bacterium
GGAAAGTCGCCTACGCAGACTTCGTCACTGCGATGATGGCCCTCTTCATCGTGCTCTGGATTTGCAAAGAAAAGCCGGGATTGGCGCAGGCGATCGCAGGTTCGTTTCGGTTGCCGATCTTTCCGAGGATGGCCGGCGGGGATTTTCCGACTGCGGGTGTCGATGAGGGCCCGACTGAAGATACAATTACCGCCGAGGAGTTACCGGATAAGCTCGATCAGATTGCCCTCGACATCCAGAAGCTGGTGAACTTGGAAAACCCCGACCCCGTTTTGTTGGACGTCGAGGTCTCAGGAGAGCAGCTCAAGGTTAACCTTTATGATCGAAGCGAAAAACCCTTGTTTGAAGAAGGGTCAGCCAAACTGACGCCCTGGGGGGATTTCGTCATGGAGGGGCTTTCCTGGGTGATTGAAAAAAACAAACTCAGCGTGATGGTCGACGGGCATACGGCAACCCGCAAAAACGTGGAGCGAACCGCAGAAGTAGGTCTTTGGGAAATCAGCATTCAGCGCGCAAATGCATGCAGGCGTTCTCTAATCAAGTACGCGCTCGATCCGAAGTATACGTTTCGAGTCAGCGGATTCGGGGACTCCAATCCGCTGCCAAATCTTGCTAAGGATCACCCGTCGAACGAGCGGATCACCTTGATGCTAACCCCGACAAAGGCGGAACACGGTAAGAAAAAATAACTCTCGAGTCGCTTTCCGGACAAGTTCCACACCCGTTCGCAACTCAACGAGAGGCAGCGCGCGGAAGTTTTAACTCTTCTTCTTTTTCGCCTTTGCTGCAGGCGCCGGCGCCGGCGCTTTCACGACAGCAAGCTCCGCTTCATCAAGTTTGCCGTCGTTGTTGGTGTCCAGCGCTTTGAGTGCCGTCTCGCCCGCCTCGAAAGCTTTACGGATCTCTTCCTTCTCTGAATCCTCGAACACGCCATTCTGATTCGCATCAAATTTTGCACATCCGTAGGTGCCCGAGCTTGTCTCAGGTCCCTTCTTTTTTTCCTTCGCCTCAACGCACAGAGGCAGCGCGAGCACGGACACTGAGATGATGATGGAGGGTAAGGTTTTCATATGATTCGAGCGATCCTACAACCTGAAGCCGGCACATGCAGACAGCGAGACTCTACTAAGAAATTCATTGGGATAAATCAAAAAATGCCTTTTGAATGCCGCTCCGCGCGTGCGAGTGCCCCACATCTCCTCCCGCTTTGTCTGGTGAGCGCCGCTTCCAATTGTTTTCTTAAAATTTTTGAATTTGAACTGCCGAAATTCAAAGGCCTGTCTGTTGGCTGACATCCAAAAATGCTCTCGCTCAACCTTCGCCGCGCAAGTACGCGAGTAAATCGGCGAGTTCTTGTTTTTTCAGTGCAGACTCAAATCCCTGCGGCATTAGTGAAAGTGGGCTGGCCTGCAGGCTCTTGATCTGCGCACGCAAAATGGTGTCCTCCTGTCCACCTGGCTGGCGCAGCGTGATGCTCTCCGGCGTCTCTGAACTCATCACCCCTAACAGCGTGCGGCCGTCCTGCGCCTCCACCAGATACGACATGAAACCGGGGGCGATTTCGAATTCGGGCACGACAATGTGAAGCAGAATATTTTCCTTGGGTTGCCTGCGGATATCGAACAGATCAGGACCCACAGCGTAACCCTCGCGATCCATCCGATGACAGGAGGCGCACGCGCGCCGGAAAACCTCCCGTCCGTCAACTGGGTGCGGCGCAAGCGCCAGCGCCTCTTTGGCTGATTCGAAAGCCTTCATCCGGTCAACAGAGGCGGCTTGTGCAAAAAGCTTGGTCGCGCGCTCTTTTAGACGCGCGTCTCGACTCGCAAGCAACACTTGTCGACGACGCGAATCAATGCTGCTGGCCGAAACAGTTTTCGCTTCAATGTGATCCAAGAGCGCGTCTGCAAGCGCCGGTCGCGAGATCAATGCATTTAGCACACTGTCGCGAAGAGCGGGTGCTAGCACGTTCCAACGCTTCGCCTCGAGCAGCGCGGTAGCCGTCGCCTTGTCACCGAAGCGTGAAAGTGCAGTGACGCCTGCAGCTTGTATTTCCGCATCCGGTTCGGACAATAATGCCAGCAAGGTTTCGCCCGCGGTTTCAAAGTTGGTGCCGCCCAATAAATCAATGGCCAGCGTCCGCACCGGTCCGGGTTGGCGGGCGGACTGCTTTGCAGCTTCAATAGTCTTTGCGAGGACTGAATCTGGTGTGACTGCCGGGAGCGACTCCGAGAAACCGGATGCGATCGCGAGACGAACCGTTTCGGAAGTCGACGCATGCTCCAGGAGCACGTTCAAGACCGCAGCGCGTTTTGGCGCCTCGGTCGTCTTCGCAATGAGCTTTGAAAGATTCGAAATGAAGGTCTGCGGAACAGCGGATTTTGACTTTAACAACAGCTCGAGCAGTTTCGCCTCCAGTCCGCCAGCGCTTCCGAGTACAGCCGCCCTTGTCCACTTGTCCGCGCCATCTCGACGCGCGATTTCCGCGAGTGGTTCTTCAATGCCCGCTCCGAGTCCGCCCAATGCCAAAGCGCAGTGGAAACGCACCTTCGGGTCAATGTCTTTTGCGAGCGACTGCACGACGGACTTCAGCTCTGGATTCAACGCAGAAGGCAGCATCCCCAGCGCCACTTCGCGAACTTCCGGATCGCGATGCCGAAGGGCGCGTAACAATAGCGTCTCTTCGAGTGAATTCGTGTATTTGGCAAGACGCATCAGTGAAACAACCGTATCTGCTCGCAGACCGCGCTCGAAGGAGGCGGCCAACGGCGCTGCAACGGAAAAGGTTTCTTGCTCCACGAGTTTGCGAAAAGCAGTCTGACGCTCCCATGCGTTCATACTGCCCAGACGCGCGATCCATTGTTCGGTGGTTTGTTGTGGTGGAATGGACACGGGCGCCGAGGCCCCTTTTTTGCGGATCACGCGCCAGATCCGTCCCAGGCTGCGGCCGCTTTCAAAGTCGGTGTGTTTGCGCACTTCTTCCGGAAGATAATCGGGGTGCTCAATCACCTTCCGTGTCATGTCGCAGATGTACAACGCGCCATCGGGTCCACTGCCGAGAAAAACTGGTCGGAACCAGTCTTCGCGCGATGCCAAAAACTCTGTTCCATTCAATAACGGCACAGCTGCATAGGAAGCGCCCTGTGTCTCGAGTCTGTCCACGTGAACCAAATTTCCGGTCGGGTCGCATGAAAACACAGCTCCAACGAATTCAGGCGTCAAATTACCCCCCTGCCAAACGCTTACAGCGCAGGCCGCGCTGAAGGTCCCCGCATGCGAATCTGCTGTGGTAAGATTTTGGCTGATTGGAAATATCCGCGCAGCACCTGCTCCGCCGCGAAGAAGGTGATTTTGTGCGGGCTGCGGGCAATTCTGAACGGTGTCCGAGAACGCAAAGTTCACGTTATGCCGCAGAGCGTTAAGCGGCATCACAACATGTTGAACTTGGATTCGGTTCATGCAGATAAACCGTCTTCCGAAAGCATCGATGGAATGCCCGTACTGGCTGCGTCCGGCGATTGCCTCGAAGCGTCCGGTACGCGGGTCGAAGCGCAGATCGCCCTTGAGCTCGAGCGCTTCGAATTCAGGATGCGCGGGATTGCTGACACGCCCTCCGCTGAGTCCGCTCGCAAGCCAGATGCAACCATCGGGGCCCACGGTTGGACCGTTGACGCGCAGCTGCGTGCTTTTTTGCGTGTCGAACCCGGTGAGCAGAACGGTTTTTTCATCCGCGCGCCCATCCCCGTTGGTGTCCCTGAGGAAGAGCAGATCCGGTGAACAGGTGACAATCAGTCCATCCTTCCAAGGCAGGACACCATTTGGGAAGGAGAGTCCGTCGGCAAAGACGGTGCGTTTGTCCATGCGACCGTCGTGATCCGTATCCTCCAGCATCGCGATCATGCCCATGGGAGGCTCGCCTTCGAGCGGTCCGCGCGGGTAGCCGCGATTTTCCGCAACAAACATTCGTGCGCGCTCGTCAAACGCCATGGCGCAGGGCGAGGCCGTCAGCGGCTCTGAGGCGACGAGTTCCACTTTGAGCGCATCCTGGATCTGAAAAGCAGCTAGCGCCTGCTCGACGGTGGGGCCGGGGGCTAATTCCGCGGCACGAGCGGGCAGGATGGAGAGGGGGGACATTGAGGCAAGGCTCAAAATCATTGTAAGACGGTTCATAGGCAAGGGGGGTAAACCGAGTGAACGTTGGTGACCACGGTCAGGAGATTAGGATGTTTTTTCTGTTTCTACTAGCTCCAACCGCTTGATTGAAAACGCGGAATGTTACAGTTTTGGCGGATGTCTCATTGTCGCGCACTCCAGGCTTCTCCCCAGAACCCCGTCGAGCTCGCCCCGCTGGATACTTTTGCCAGAAGACACATCGGGCCGCATCCTGAGGAGCGAGCGGCGATGCTCGCTCTGCTTGGACTCAGCAGTCTTGAGGCGCTTGAGGATGCGGCCGTGCCGGAGAATATCCGCTTGCGGCGCGCCCTTTCTTTGCCGGATGCGATTGGTGAACGAGAGGCACTTGGAGAGCTGCGCGAAATCGCCGCCCAAAACACCGTGGCGAAAAGCTTTTTGGGTCTGGGTTACTACGGATGCGTGACTCCGCCGGTGATTCAGCGGAACATTCTGGAGAATCCCGCCTGGTACACAGCTTACACGCCTTACCAGGCGGAGATCGCGCAGGGCCGGCTCGAGGCGCTCGTGAATTTTCAGACCATGGTCACAGACCTCACCGGGTTGGATATCGCGAACGCGTCCCTCCTCGATGAAGGCACTGCAGTGGCCGAAGCGGTTTCCATGGCCATCGCACTTCACAAAGGCCGCAACGCTACCACGCTTTTGATCGATGCTGGATGTCATCCGCAGACTCTTTCAGTCGTTGGCACGCGCGCGGAAGCGCTTGGTTTGACAGTGCAAATCTGTGCTGTAGATCCGAGCCTCATCACGGCAGACACCGTCGCTGTGATCGTCCAAGTTCCGGACACCTTCGGACGCATTACCGCCCACCAGAACCTGGCGACGGCGGCGCACGATGCAGGTGCGTTTGTGATCGTTGCGGCCGATCCTCTCGCTCTCACGCTGATTGAACCTCCGGGATCGTGGGGTGCTGATATCGCTGTTGGGTCGACGCAACGCTTCGGGGTGCCGATGGGCTTTGGGGGGCCGCACGCTGCCTACATTGCCACGAAGGATGCCTATAAACGAGTGCTGCCGGGCCGACTCGTCGGGCTCTCGCATGATGCGGAGGGACGGCCCGCGTACCGTCTCGCACTTCAGACCCGGGAACAACACATCCGGCGCGACAAGGCAACGAGCAATATTTGCACGGCACAAGTCCTCCTTGCTGTGATGGCGTCGATGTACGCTGTGTACCATGGCGCGGAGGGCTTGCGCGAGATCGCCCGGCGAATCCACAGGTTTGCAAACGCGCTGGCAAGCGGACTTGAGCAGATCGGCTTGAGGCCGCGTCATGACCGTTTCTTTGACACCGTCAGTGTTTCGCTGCAGCCTGCCGAGCGGGATGCTTGGATCAAGCGCGCGCACGCTGCGGGGCTGAACTTGCGTCCGCTTGCCGATGGCGTCGCCATCAGTGTCGATGAAACAGTAACGGCCGGAGATCTGCTCGCGATTTTTGAAACCGCTCGGCCAGGGACGCACATTGATCTCGCGGAACTCGTCGAAAAGACCGCTTCAGTTGCAAGAAAAATTGAAACACGCTCCTCGCCGTTTCTGACGCATCCGGTGTTTCACTCACACCATTCGGAAACGCAGATGCTCCGTTATATTCGGAGTTTGGAGGCGAAAGACCTTTCGCTTGTGCATTCAATGATCCCGCTCGGTTCATGCACGATGAAGCTTAACGCCACGAGTGAGATGCTCGGTGTCACTTGGCCTGAATTCGCGAACATGCATCCGTTTTGCCCGCCAGAACAGGCCCGGGGCTACGCGATCCTGTGCGCGCAACTCAAAGAATGGCTCGCTGAAATCACCGGATTCAGTGGGATATCGCTCCAGCCAAACGCCGGTTCGCAGGGTGAATACGCGGGACTGTTGGTGATCCGCGCGTACCACCGTGCGCGTGGCGATATGCATCGCGACGTGTGTTTGATTCCCACGAGCGCGCACGGCACCAACCCCGCTAGTGCAGTGATGGCGGGTATGCGCGTGATCACCGTGGGATGCAGAGACAATGGGGACGTCGATATGGACGATCTGCGTGCGAAAGCAGCTGAACACGGGCCTCGTCTTGCTGCATTGATGGTGACTTATCCAAGCACGCACGGCGTTTTTGAAACCGGGATTCGCGAAATCTGCGAATGCATTCATGCGCACGGCGGACAAGTCTACATGGATGGCGCTAATTTGAATGCGCAGGTTGCGCTTTGCAGGCCGGCAGATTTTGGTGCTGATGTTTGTCACTTGAACTTGCACAAGACATTCTGCATTCCGCACGGCGGTGGCGGGCCTGGCGTGGGCCCAATCGGTGTCGCGCAACATCTGGTGGAATTCCTCCCCACCGAGCTTGGGGGTGGACTCGCCGATGGAAAACACATCGGTCCGATTTCGGCGGCACCCGAGGGCAGCGCCGGGATTCTGGTGATTCCATGGATGTACCTGCGCATGATGGGCTATGGGGGTTTGCGCGAGGCGACAGCCACAGCGATTCTCAATGCCAATTATGTGGCGCGCAAACTTGACGCTTATTTTCCCGTTCTTTTCCGCGGCGCCAACGGATGGGTTGCGCACGAGTGCATCCTCGACCTGCGCGGTTTTAAGCTCACCACTGCCGAGGATGTTGCAAAACGCTTGATGGACTATGGATTTCATGCGCCCACATTGAGTTGGCCGGTGCCGGGCACCCTCATGGTTGAGCCCACAGAAAGCGAATCCAAGGTGGAGCTGGACCGTTTCTGCGATGCGATGATTTCCATCCATGCGGAAATGGTTCGAGTCGAGAGTGGCGAGGTGGATGCAATCAACAATGTGCTCAAAAGGGCGCCACACACTGCAACGGTCATCGCCGCCGATCATTGGGACCGTCCGTACACGCGCAACGAGGCGGCGTTTCCTGCGACATGGGTGAGGGAAGGCAAATTCTGGCCCGCCGTCTCGCGCATCGACAATGTGTGGGGCGATCGAAACCTCTTCTGCGCTTGCGCACCTCTGCCTTCAGCCTAAGCGTTGCATTGAGGTGGATTGAATGAAATGTTGCGCGGTCTTGCCGTGCGCCGGCATTTCGCATGTAAGGGCACCGCGGCGTCGGTCAGCGCTGATAAATCGGCAGGTAGTGGTACTTCACGCTGAGACTTAGAAGAGCCATCGCCGTCCGATAGATGCGGTTGCTTTCGGATCCGGCGCTTGGTTTCCAAGAACCGTCCGCCTCCTGCATTGGAAGCAGCACCTCAGCGACCCGTTCCGAGGCCTCGGCGGCGTAAGCGTCACCCCGCTGATACATCCCCTGCGCGTAATAATACGTGCCGTAATAAAACCAGCTGTTGCCCTTCACCTTCGGTGGATTCTTCAGAAGCCAGTCCGCTGTTGCGATCACCTCTGGTGCCTCGTAATGCCCGCAAACCTGCATCGCCAAAAGTCCCTCGGTGGCGGTGGACCACACGGGTGTCGTCGTGTAGGTGTAACCGAATCCAACCGCTGTGCCAGCCTTGGTCGAGCTTTTGAAACAGCGGCGAATATATTCAACCGCGTTGTCGATTGCATCTTTTGGAATGTCGAGTCCTGCGTTCTTGGCAGAGCGCAGCGACATGAGCTGCCAGATGCTCACGGACAAGTCCGAGTCTGTCGCAAGCGGCGTGTAACGCCAGCCGCCCTTGTGCCCTTCGCTCTTCGCCACCGCTTGCGAGCGAAGGATTAGCGAGATTGCGCGCTTGCACGCCGATCGCACCGATTCGTCCTGCTTCGCGTCTGCGCCCATGCCGAGCATCTCCGATAAAAACAATGTCGTGATCCCGTGTCCGTACATCCGCGAGTTGTCCTTTGCACCAAAATACCCGTCGTTGTCCTGACGCTCGGGTATGAGTAAAAAATCGATGCCTTTGCGCATTCCAACTCCCTGCGGTGTGTGGTCGGAAGGAAGATGTCCCACGGCAGCCATTGCAAGGCATGAGAGCGCCGTCATTGCGGTGTCGTACGCACCGTTCTCGCGGATCGCTCCGCGTGAATCCTGTTCACCCAACAAAAATGCCACCCCCTTTTGAGTCGCCTGATCAATCAAGTCGGGCGCCGCGCCCGATGCAGAGTGTGGCAGATCTGCAAATCGCAGGGCGCATGCAACCGCTAAAACCGTCGAAACTCGGCCAAGCGCATGCCTGCTTAAGACGGCGAATGCCGGATCACTCATTGGGAAAACCTCCGCCAAGGGACCAAACGTCCGCGCAATCGGGACAATTGGATGAACGCGCGATCTTCAATCTGCGAAACTGCATGCTCCCAAGGTCCATTGATAACAGGACACCTGCGAGCAGCTCGCCAAGCCCAGTGAGAAGCTTGACCACTTCCACTGCGGCGAGGCAACCGACCGTACCCGATACTGCGCCGAGTACAGGAAATTTGCGCGTCCAGTGTTGGGGCGCCTCCCGCACGAAGCAACGCAGGCAAGGCGTCTCACCAGGAAGAATCGTGGTCAGTTGGGCTTCCATTGCGTACATAGCGGATTCCACCATCGGCTTACGCAAGCATAACGCCGCTTTGTTGAGCGCGAAACGCTCCGCAAAAAGCGGTGCGGCATCCACCACCACATCGCACTGTTGCACAAGTGAAAGAGCGTTTTGTTCCGAAATATTCTCTCGCACAGCGAGTATTTCCAAACGCGGATTGAGCGCCTTGAGCTGTTCGATGATGGAATCCATCCGTGGCTTGCCGATGCGCACATGGCGCTGGAGCAGTTGCCTGTTGAGGTCGCTCGGTTTGAGGTTTCCGCCGTGCGCAAGGACCAAGCGCCCAACTCCTGCTGCCGCGAGTTGAAGCGCTGCCGCGCCTCCAACGCCGCCCACACGCGAAACGAGCACGGAGGCTGATTTGAGCTTTTGCTGCACGGCTTCGCCGAAGCCGGGCAGAAGCATCTGCCACTCGTAGATGGCGCGTTCTTCGTCTGTGAGAAACCCTGGGTTCATCCGTTTGTTGACGGGCAAGGTTCACACATCACCGCTCCATTTTCGATGCGCAAAACGATATCCGCAAGCTGCGCCGCCTCCTGCCGGTGATGTGTGACATGGAGTGTGGTGAGTTTTAAATCACGCTGAATATCTTTCAACAAGCGTGCAAGACCGTCGCGCAATTCCTCGTCCAGTGCACTCAAAGGCTCGTCCAGCACTAGAACGCGCGGACGCGAAGCTAGCGCGCGACCCAACGCAACACGCTGCCGCTCCCCACCAGAAAGATTCTGCGGACTCCTCTCTAGAATTGGTGCAATTCCAAGGCGCTCCGCCAGTGGCACCACGGCCGCCTGAATGTTCGAACCCGACTCGCCGCGGATCCGCAGGGCGAATCCTATATTCTCTCGGACTGTCATCGTTGGGAAAAGTGCGCCATCCTGCGGGACGTATCCAACGCCGCGTTCGCCGGGGGCGAGGCGCGTGATTTCATGCTCGCCGACCCAAACGCGCCCTGAAGAGGGAGTGCGCAATCCGCAGAGGATCTCGAGCAGGCTTGTTTTTCCACTACCCGAGCGGCCCATCAAGACAGCATATGCGCCTGCGGGCACAGTGAGAGAGACGTCGTGTAATGCGAAGCTGCCGGCGGACCAGCTGATGTTGTCGAATCGGATCATCGTTTGCAGATTGCGTCTGGATATTTGAATCACACCCGCTCGCCCATGCGTCGCACGGCGACAAGGATGATCATTGCGAACAACACCATCAGCAGACTCACGGCGACTGCGGCTTCAAGATTGCCCACGCTCAGCTCGAGCCAGACGGTGGTCGGCAGCACTTCCGTCTTCATCCGCGTGGCGCCGGCAAACACTAGGATTGGGCCAAACTCGCCCATGCTGCGGGCCCAAGCCACTGTGCCAGCCGCGAAGATTCCGCGGCGCGCCGCCGGCAATGTGACCAGCCATACGGCCTTCGCGCGGGAGCAACCCAGCGTCATTGCAACCTCCTCCGGACGCGCTGACAAGTGCTCAAAGGTCCCATGCATGGTGCGGATCGCGAACGCGGCGCCGATCACCAGCTGGGCGAGCACCACGCCGTTCACAGTGTATGTCAGAGCGACGGCTCTTTCGAGTATCCGGCCAAACCATGTTTGAAAGAGAATCAAGAGTGCGAGCCCCATCACCATCGGAGGAAGCACAATTGGAATGTCCAGCGCGGCTTGCACCCAGCTTTTGCCCGGAAATGTAGCGCGCGAGAGCAGGTATCCAGAGGGGATGGCGATGAGCAGCGAAAGCAGCGCGGTGACAGTGCAAGTGCACAGGCTCAGCCAAATAGAGTGCTGAATTTCGCGCGACTGCAGTGCCTTCCACAGGTCGTTCGGCTCGCTATACACAGCGGTCGCTGCCAGCATCGCGATAATAAACGCGAGGTACGCTCCGGTGATCACCGCGAGCAAAGTCCAAAACCAGCGCGAGCCCCTCAATGTCATGATCAAAAAATCACTTCTGCTTTAACCACGGCGGCACCTCAATGCTATCGCTGCGAATCGGTTTTTCCCCGCCGCGCCACTGGAATCCACTCTTCTCAAAGGCCTCCCGGTTGGCCTTCAAAAAATCAAGCAGTCGGAAGCCGAGCTGACGGTGAATCGAATCAACCCGGACGGCGAAAGGTTGGATGGCGCGCGCGCCTTCATGCCGGATTTTGATGAACTCCAAGTGCTCGCTACTCGCCAGCGTATTGACCCGGTACACGATGGCTGCGTCGAGTCCGCCAGCCCGCATTTGATTCACCAAAAAATCTGCGGTTGGCACCTCCACCACGACGTTTTTTTGGATGGATTCTAAGAGGCCCGTTGATTTCAACATGCCGCGCGTCATGAAGCCCAGCGTGCTTTGTTCGGCGTTGCACAGTCCGACCCGTAAACCAGCCTGTGCCAGATCCGAAAGCGTCGCCACCCTCTTGGGATTTCCCGCAGGCACAACAATTCCAATGTCCGTTTCAGTGAGCAGCACCGCTTCCGGAAAATGCTCGGCAACGGGCGGCACAAAACACAAATCACAAGCGTAATACACGTCCGGAAAACGTGGGTTGGTGCTGTCCGCCATCGTCTTCATCGTCGCACACAAAATGCCGCATCCGTTAAAAACCGTTGTCACGTCGACACCCTCGCGATCGGCGAATTGCCTTAGCAAAGCCTCGATCGCGGGGCGGTTGACGCCGCCGCTGTACATGATGAGCTCGGGCTTGGGGCTCCACGGGTCGCCTGCTGCGGGCCGGGTTCCGACCGCGCTGAAATGTTGTCCGCCCTTGTCCGGCGCAGAAAGGTAGCGCGCAAATGCGAGGGCTGCTGCAGGCTGTGCACTGGCGGTCAGGATCGTGGCGGAAGCGTTCTCGACTCGTGC
>JBILLC010000411.1:0-3085 GCA_044376275.1 Chthoniobacteraceae bacterium
GATTTGTGAGGAATTGGCTCAGAAAAGTTACGCAGACCGCCTTTTGATGTGGGCGTACTCCCGGGTGGATACCGTGGCTAAAAATCCATCGATCCTCCAGTTGCTGCGGAAAGCAGGTTTCCACTGGTTGTGTTTAGGAATTGAGAGCGGCGACAGGAGCGTGCGTCTGGAGGTGTCCAAGGGCAAATTTGACAACATCGATGTCAAAAAAGTGATTGATTCGGTACACGAGGCGGGCATCGAGGTTCTCGCCAATTATCTCTTTGGTTTGCCAGAAGAGGATCTCTCGTCCATGCAAAAGACCCTGGATCTGAGTTTGGAGCTTTGTACCTCCGGATGGAATGCTTACGCGGTGATGCCGTTCCCGGGCAGCAAACTATACAAAGATGCTTTGGACAATGGGTACGAGCTCCCGAAAGATTACGCTGGGTACTCGTTTCATTCCTACACGACAGTACCCATGCCGACACAGCATCTGAGCCCCGCCCAGATACTACGTTTCCGTGACGAGGCGTTTACCACGTATCACACAAATCCAGATGTCCTGGCGCGTATCAGCAGCAAGTTCGGGTCGCAGTCCGCAGACAACGTCCTGACCATGTCCAAGATCAAACTGAAGCGTAAGATTCTTGGTGACGAACGATGAGTCCCGGGGGATCCGCTGAGTATCCTCGACACCGCCTCATGCCGAATGAGGGCTGATCAAATGGGTTTGTAGCGACGGGCAGCGATCGTACTTTTCTTCGAAATGGATTGGCAACACACCCTATCCTGATAGTCTTACGAATCCCGTTTAATGGTAGCCGTAGCTCAATGGTAGAGCTCCAGATTGTGATTCTGGCTGTTGCGGGTTCGAGTCCCGTCGGTTACCCCACTTCTTTCAGTGTTCATAGAGGCGAAACTGCTCGCCCCTCAATCCGCGTACGCGTGGATGTGTCGCAGTGGCGGACGGCGCGTAGTCGCGGTCTGTATTCGATCTGGCGACGTTTTTCAAAATGGCAGGCTGACCTCCAGCCTGCAGTATTGATATCATTGGCCCAGTGCTTGTGGCGCTTTGCGCCAACTAACTTTTCATAAATGACTTTGCCATCTCCTTATAATCGCTTTCGCTGATATGGACCTGAACCTTAAAGGAAAAACAGTCGCCGTTTTCGGTGCGGCGCGGGGAATCGGCGCGGCGATTGCCGCTGAATTTGTGCGCGAATGCGCCATTGTTCATGGGTTCGACCGATCTGCGGATCCAAAGCAGCCGTTTCCCGGCGAATCTCTTGTACTCGGTGATGTCACCGGATTTGAGGGCGTAAACAAGTTTGCTCAAACCTTGGGTGATGTTGATCACGTCGTGTTTTGCGTGGGAGTTGGTTCGGGAAAATTTGGGTTTCCATTTTGGAATCTCGCTCCCGGGGATTGGGCTCGAGTGCTGGAGATCAATCTGATCGGTGCTGTCAACGTGGCGCATGCATTCGCTCCAGGGATGGCCGGGCGCAAGCGCGGCACTATGTTGTTTCTGGTGTCGGTTGCAGGGCAGATAGGCTCACCGACCGACCCGCCTTACAGCGCGGCCAAGGCGGGCTTGATCAACTTTGTGCAATGTGCGGCGAAGGATCTTGCACCCTTTGGAGTGCGTGTGAACGCGCTTTCGCCGGGAATGGTGAAAACAGATCTGAACGAATCAGTCTGGCGCGCCGGTCAAGAGCGGTTGAGTGAATCCGAGCGTCAGTCTTACGCCGAGTGGGGGGGCGCGAAGATCTCCAAACTCGCGCCGCTCGGACGCTGGCAGACTCCTCCTGAATTCGGTGCGATGGCCGTCTATCTGGCCTCAGATTACGCGCGGAACATTACGGGTCAGACAATCAACATCGACGGTGGTCAGGTAATGCACTCATGAACACCGGGCGCCGGCGGACTCGATACTACTCGTACAGCTTGAACAGGCCCGAGTGGTCCAGATCACCATGGCCTTTCTCGTGTACGAAGCGTTCCCATTGATTCTGGCAGTTTTGGAGCGTGGGCGACTCCAGCCCCACTGACTTCGCGAGTTCGCAAATGAGGCGCACATCTTTGAGTTGCAATTCAGCGCGTCCTCCCGGAACGAAGTTTCTTTCCACCATTCGCTGCCCGTGGAGGTTCAGGATGCGGCTTTCCGCGAACCCTCCAAGCAGCGCCTCCCGCACAAGCGACGGGTCTACGCAAGAAAGCTCAGACAAACGCAGGGCTTGGGCAACTGCGTCGATGGTCTGTGCCACGATCAGCTGATTGGCAAGCTTCGTGACTTGCCCCGCGCCCGATTTGCCCATGTGCGTGACCCGCGCCCCAACGGTTCGCAGGATTGGAAGCGCACGCTTAAACGCCTCTTGGGAGCCGCCTGCCATGATGCTCAGGGTCGCCGACTCCGCACCGACCTGCCCGCCTGAAACCGGCGCATCAACCCATTGCAGTTTACTCGCAAAATCCTTTGTCTCCGGAACACCAGTCGTTCCGAAGTCGATGATCAAAGCGTCGCGATGTAAGTGTGAAGCAAGCCCTCCGGATCCGAAAACCAACTCGCGTACCACCTCGGTCGTGGTGAGATTCAGGCAGATCACACCGTCTTTCACTTCATGTGCGAGTTCCGCTAAATTGTCTGCACGCTGCAGACCAGCTTTTTCAGCTTCCAGCGCGGGCAGGGGACTGCGGTTCCAAACCCGTACCTCGGCTCCGGCTTTGTGGAGGTGCCGCGCCATGGGCGCGCCCATGTTGCCGAGTCCGATAAATCCAATCTTGTGCGTCGCTAGGGGCGTGTTCATTTTGAGGCTTTCCGTCGGTTCTGGCGGCACTGTAAACAAATCATCACTTGGAGCGAACATGAATGTGATCATCACTGGTGGCGGCGGTTTTCTCGGCTCTCAGCTGTGCAGAAAGCTCCTCGATACAGGCGAGCTCACCGGCTCTTCAGGGGGCAAGGAACCCATTGAAGAGATCATCCTGCTGGATGCATCTTTTGCGATGCCTGTGAAGGATCCGCGGGTGCGATTGATCACTGGTGATATTTCCAACCGTGACTTGGTTCACGATGCAGTTGGCACCGCTGCAGGAACATCGATCT
>JBILLC010000412.1:0-3083 GCA_044376275.1 Chthoniobacteraceae bacterium
AAGTCGCGTCTTGTATTCATTTGGGGTGACTCAAGGGTGGATCTCAGAAAAGAGGGATATCGCGCCTAGGCTTGGCGCGCAGCCTCAAGCATTTTGATCCAAGGACCGACAAAATGACCACTGTCGTGGTAGGTGCGTCCGCTGACCATATGCCTATCGATCACACAAGGCTCGTTGACATAAATGCCACCACAGATCTCAAGATCAAATTTGCACTTCGCCACTGTTGCCATACGCAAACCTTTCACGATTCCCGCCCGGGCTGGGATTTCAACTCCATGACACACGCTCGCCATTGGCAGCTTGTTCTCCCAAAAGTAGCGCGTAATTCGCAGCAGCGCCTCATCTTCCCGGATGTCCTCGGGAGCGCGACCGCCGCTGAAAAATATCCCTGCATACTCGCTTGGATCGATGTCCTTGAAGGCGATGTCCGCTTCAATCGAGTAACCCTCCCACTCCTTGGTGATTGTCCATCCGGGTTTGATTTCGTGGAGCACCATCTGATAACGGCGTTTTTCAGGCGCCGCAACGACCGGCACGAACCCCGCCTCAATCAGACGATAAAACGGGTAGAGAGTGTCAACCGTTTCAGTTGCGTCACCAACGATTACGAGCACTTTGTTGCTGTTCATATTTTGTCAGAATGGAGCCGCAGAAGCTATGTGGGTTCACGGTCGATTGAAAGAACAGGTTTGGGACTGCGGATCGGTGTGAGTGGCTTACCAAGTTTGCTCCTGCGTTACAGGCTGACCTCGTAGAACTGCGGCCTCAGCCGAGGGTCCAGCTACGGCATGCCTGGTACCTTTTTGAAACAGAGCAGTTGCGTGAGGGTAAGGTCGCTGAGTAAGGTGCTGGCGTTGGCATGGCACGCTCCGAACCGGAGCCAAAGCCGGTGTGGCGAAATGGCAGACGCAACGGACTTAAAATCCGTTGGGGAGCAATCCCCGTGCGGGTTCGAGTCCCGCCACCGGTACCATTTCTGGAAATCAGGCATTTACACCAAATGCTCTACTGAATTGCACTAAAACGTGACATAAAATGGGACAGCGTCTCTGGTCGTTTCAGCTGTTCTCACACTCCTCGAGTCGGCGTGCCATGGGAGCCTAAACGCAATTTTGGATTAAAGATTCTGCATCTGGCCTGCCTCCACTCCTCTCCCCGAAGCGGTTCATCGCCTCAGCTCGCCAGCGGATTCCACACCCGCCGGAAACCGATGCCGGTAAAATCTTTCGGGTTTGCAGTCGCGAATTCCGTGACGCCATGGGAAAGAAGACTCAGCGCCGTACGGACGTCATAGATGCGACGGAAGGCGAACCCTTCTTTGCTCGCCTCCTGCCACAGCTTCTCGTGCATCGGCAGACTCTCCATCGGAAACCCGAGCAGCCTCCACTGAGGGTGGCGTCGGTACACCTGCACCACAGCCGCAGCATCTGCGGCTCCCAACGGTTGCTTCAAAACGGCAGGGTTCCGCAACAGCCCGTAAAATTCCGCCAGGATGAACTCTGAAATCGCCACTTCTTCCAAAGCCTGCATCGACTGCAGCCAGGCATAAGCCGCGCCGTGTTGGGGCGAGTCGGCATTGAATCCATGCCACAGAATGTTGGTATCAATCGATAGCATACGGCTACGAAAGCGAGGCCTCTGTGGAGGTCATCTGTGCCTGCGCCTTGAGTTCGTCATCCGTCAACCCGCGCCAGCCCAGACTCCTTGGAGTCGGGAGTTGCCAGTCGGGATCCGCCTCCGGCGCATACACACTCAGAGTGTATTCGATGCCCCGCCTTGCCAACTCAGCGAGGGAGATCTCCCTCGCAGCACACAGCTTCTTGGCGCGTGCAAAAAGTTCGTCCGGCAGTTGGATTTGAGTTCTGACCATGCCAACACTATGATGGTATTTCGATTTGATGTCAAATTGCAGGCAATGCTTGCTGCTCCAGCAAGTCAGGTGCGTTCAAGCTCCCCGGCTGCACATGGCTTGGAGGCGAGGACTTGGGCCACGAGTTCGCGGTGTCCCATCACGCCACCGCGGGCAAGGAGGACTTCGTAGACGGTGTCGCGCAGGCTTACCAGAATGGGCGACTTGGTCCATCGGGAACGGGCTCCAGCACTGGGGTCGTAGCGGCGGGCATTGCGCTCTTCCAAAAAAGGGTCGAGGTATTCCAAGGTGCCGACCCGGACCTCTGTGGGAGGCACCGCGGCGAGGGAAAAGTCGAAAAGCCGGAGGCTTTTGCGGTTTTTGGATCCGGCTTCCGAGATGCCGATGTTCTCGGGTTTGATGTCCCGGTGAAATACGCCTTCTTCGTCGAGGTGCTGGACGGCGTGGAGCAGTTCCTCACCGTAACGCTGGAGAAGTTCGAGGCCCGGCGTGCCGTCTTCCTTCAACGAACGGGCGAGCGTGCGCTCGCCTACCAACTCGACGGTGAACCCGAACACGTTGGCGAACTCGCAAGGCTCGTGCACCTGGACGATGTTGGGGAAGTTAAGCTTTTAAGCAGAGCAAACTCTTCACGAAGCCGTTGGTTAAACCCGGGATCCCTGGCCACCTTCAATACGCGGCGTTCCTCCCCCTTGTTCACGAGAAGTGCAATAGCGCTGGCCCCACGGCCGAACACCCTCTCAACGATTTAACCGTTGGAAAGGGTGTCTACTTTATCGGCCTCGCGCGGGTCGGTGACTTGGTGTTCGGGCCGGGTGAGGTCCTCGAGAATGCGATCAAGTTGCTCGACAAAATCGGCAACGGAGTAGCGTTCTGCGGGCGCGGACCGGGTGCTGGAACGGACCAGATTCGCGATGGAATCGGGAACACCGTCAGCGAGCTGCAGCAAGTTGAGCAAACGAGTGGCGCTGTCGCGGAGTTTTTGGAGAAGTTCCGCCGCATCCGAAGCGGAAGGCTGGTTGCCAAAAATCAAATAGGCCAGCGCACCGAGGGAAAAGACGTCTTCGTCCTCAGAGGGGACCGCGTCCGAGGTGAAGGACTCGGGGGTGAGATAAACACGAGTCGGGTCATCCAACATCTCCGCGCCGTGCTGGGTCAGGGTGAGGTTGGTGAGTCCACTGAAGGTGCCGTCGGTGACTTTGGCGGCGGT
>JBILLC010000413.1:0-3076 GCA_044376275.1 Chthoniobacteraceae bacterium
CAGTTCCTTTGCGAGCGCCCGCAGGTCCCCGCGCTGAAAGAGGCTCTCGCCGCTGCCATGGCCGGACATGACGACAATCCCTCGCGCGGTCTTCAGACCCTCCGGCAGCCAGAGATCAAAACGCACCTCCTCCCGCTGCCCTTCGCCCTTTTGTTTGACCGCCTCACGCCACTGCTCGTCGCTCACTTTCCAATCCCAGTTGCGCAGCAAGATCTGCTGCGGATCGGGCGTTCCCCACTTCGCCTCATCGAGCACGCCGTTCCAGCTTTTGGTGTCCTTGGTGATCGCATTCGCATTGACCCAGCCGAGGCTGTGGCTCTCGGGGAGTTGCACAAAGTCCATCCATTCCATGCCACCCTGCGCTTGACGGGGCTGGGTCCACTGGGTGTTGAGCCAGGGAAGTACTTTTTCCGCCCAGCGCGCCCCGTGTTCGCGCAAGCCGGGGCCGCTAAAGTGTACACCGCGGCCCTCGCGCTCCCGGAGCGCGCCTTTGAGCGCATCGGAATCGGGCCCTTGAAACGCGATCTCCTCACGCCAAAGCGCGGCTTGCGCGGCGCGAATGTCTTCGCTGCCCTCATCACCGGGCACATGGTAGCTGGCTTGCGCCACAAACCACGGCGCCGTCCAGGCGATTGCGCGCCGCGAGTCGCCGATGATTTTTTTCAAATACTCGCCGTAAAGTGTGCCAGGCAGGGTGCACGCTGGGTCTTTTTGATTTGCGTCACTCTCGCCCTGATGCCAGAGCACCGCGCGAAAACCGTTTGGTCCTGCCGACTTCATCCGCGCGACAAATATATCGTAGGCCGCTCCATTGCTCGCCCAAGATCCGTTTTGCAGTTGTTCAACACGGCTCCGGATGGTTGGCGGATTTGGAAACGCTGCGCCTTTGGGCAACCACTCGCGGACGCTGGTGGCGCCGATGCCGCACGCGATGATGCCCACGGGCACGTTTTCTTTTTCCGCGACGGCATCCGCGAACGCTGGAATAAAACTTCCCCCGCCGCCACTCGCTCCCGGTTGTGGATCATCGGCGATACGCCATGTTTTTCCGTCGAATGCGGCGACTTTTCGCGTTTTGGTCGTCTGTTTTTCCTCTCCGTGATTGGCCGAGTTTGACTGACCTGCAACGACAAAAACTTCGCCGATTCCGACGTTAGGCACGGTACCGAGTGCAAGTTGTTTGCCCCCGTGCACCACCTGAACCTCCAGTTTCCACCAACCGCCCGCCGGCGCATCAAATGTGGCGATAATCTTCCGGCCCTTCACCGAGTTCACCTGCACCCACGGAGTTTGTCGTGCGTCATTCACGACGCGGACCTGAACCGCAGCCTCCGCGTTGACATCCTCGGATAATTCACCTGCGATGCGAAGCAGTCCTTTCCCCGGACTGCTCCTCTGCACGACTTGATACTCAAGCGGAGTGCTCAGTGTGAGATCCACCCCGTGCAGGGAGGTGGTGGCGGCTATTAGAAGGGTAAGGATGCGGTTCATGGGATTCTGAGGGAGGGTTTAGAAAAACAGGCATGGCGACCTCCCGGGAGAGACCGGGTTCGCTGACAGGGATTTGCTTCCTTGATGATTCAGCAGGAATTCCTACCGCCGTAAAGGCTGGCGATGTGGCTGTGAGCTTATGGTGTCCTTCAAAACGATTGCTCGGGATTCAGAGAGAGTCGGGGACCGTCATCACCGTATCGACTGTTCAACCGGACAGATGAAAAAATTGCTGATATCACACAGTTTGACTGTTTCCATCTTCACACCTTCATACCATGGGATTGCGCGGGTCTATTGATTGATTGAGGTAACGGAGAGGAAGCTGATTGAGTTTGAGCGATTCGATCTGGAAGTCGAACCAGGTGGCCTTGCGTGCATCAATCATCTTCCTTTGATTGTGATCGAGCTCCTCGACTTCAAAATAGCTGTGCAGCACTCCGGCGCCGGTGAGGGCCTGGTGGTATTCGCACACGTCGCCGCGATCATGATACATCGTGGAGCGTCCGCCATTCGGGAATACCATGATGATCTCCGGCGGTTTTCCTGCGAGGATGCCCTCATCCAGCACGCCGGCGAAATAAACGCTGTGTGTTTCATCTCCGCCTCCTCCATGCAGGTGGTATATGACGGGATAGCGCTGCCCCTTGTCTTGCTGGTATTGTCCTGCTGGTAACCTGGCGGCGGATACAGACAGCAGCCCACATCACACTTCATCCAATCACTGCGGAAGATGTGATGCGTTGCGCCGGAGGGCAGTTCTGGCACCGGCGAAGCCACCCGCATGTGGTGGGTATTGGCCTGATTGGCCTTGGTCTTTGATTTCGCCTCTTGAGCCGAAAGCGGCAAGCAAAGGGCGATTAGTCGATTGGCCTAACCTCGTTTGCGTCCAAGATAGGAAAGACTGTCCGCAACTTATCAATCCGACGCGTGCCGACTATTCACGTTGCCATGAATTTTGATCACGCGTTCGGCTAATGAACCGTGTTTGCCTTGATCTTCTGCATCGTAAAAAGGTCGGAGATGTCGTCGACGGTGGTGCGTCTGCCGGGCAGAAACCGTTTCGCCCGGTTCAACTCCAAACCTTCAAGCTCCCAGTCGCATACAAAATGGTCAGCGCTCCTCTCTGTTTTTAGCAGCCTGTTAACGAGGCTGAAATTGCATCCATAGTGCGCCGCATCCCAAATGTGCAGGTCGCTTTCAGCCCAGCTTGATCCCGCCTTGGTCAGGCTCGGAAAGTCGCGCTCGGAGAGGTATCCATCCATCGCAGTTGCAATTTTCACTTGCGCCCAATCACACAAGATCAGGAGCATCGAAATCAAAACATCGTGACTGCGCATCATCCATGCGATCCGATTTCGGCCCAGCACCGCATGATCCCACAGGAACATTCCCTGCAGGATGATTTCAAAAAAAGCATCTGAATTCAAAATCGCTCGAATCTCGTCTTCCGTCTTTGTAAGTTGTGAAATATTCCAGCGTGCGTTCGGCGGAAGTGGCCGGAATTTGTATTCCATAAGCAGCTGCATCAGCTCCAATGCACTCACAATTGCGGAACGGACGGGTAAAAGTCCCGCCTTTTGGT
>JBILLC010000414.1:0-3068 GCA_044376275.1 Chthoniobacteraceae bacterium
GCAAGTCGTTCAAAATCAATAAAACCACTTTTTGAACTGCGGAAGTCGGGTTAACTCTTGCTTGAGTCACCGATCCGCATGGGGCGTCCTGATCCTATGACGCTCGTTCCAGATCTACCTGATTCTTGGGAAAGCTTTATTGGACTTGATTCGGGAGACGCGGCAAACCGTGCCCGTCAAATGCTTGTTCTCAAGTGATACCGAGAAGGGCGACTTTCGCGTGGGCAAGTTTCGGAGATGCTAGGTTTGGGTTTTCACGAAACAAAGTCTCTTTTGGCGAAGCATCACGCGCAGCAACAGCTTACTTGGGATGAGCCATGAGCCGCGGCCCCAGCCGAATGATTTACGTCAGCAGTCATCCGCCTTATGGACAACTCGGCGGAGCGATGGCCACGTGGGATTCCACGCAGAACAAATTGAGCGCAAACTATCGCAACTTGGTGCAAGCTCAGGAGTCCACGGGGACAGGCAATTCCTCTCACATCTCCGAATCACTTAGGGCACTCGAGTTCGTGAAAGACATTAATCCTATCTTGTAGAAAGCCTGCATGGCGTGCTTCGGCCCCGGACACCACAAGAGCGGGCTTCGTTTGAATCTCACCGGACGCCATCTCTCACGGCGGGACACCTCTTTTGCAATCAAGGCGGGTGTTACACCAAACCGATTGCTGAAGCCGACTAATTTCCAGTCAATTTAGGGTCGCCCAAGAAATGGAGATCTCTTTTCAAAACAGCCTCTGGACAGTAACACGTCTGACCCCGCATGCTGCAAAACCGACTGCCGCGCGACGCCGATCCCAGCATCGCATCTAAAGCGTCTCCTATTTGCCGTTTGCTCACACCCCTCATGAAAATTAGCCGTCGCAATTTCAACGCAACCATTCTGGCATCCGTGCTCGAGGCCGCAATGGGCCGATCCGCTTCCCTCCACGGAGCAGAGGAAACTCAACAGGACTTGGAGCGTTCGGCGCGCGGGAAAGGGCAGAAATTCAAGGCAACCGGATTCTTTCGTTTGGAGAAAACTGAGCGCTGCTGGCTGGTCACGCCCGATGGAACACCATTTTTCTCGATTGCGCTCAACCACATTGATTCCGCGCCGTTGCGTTATCCGGAGAACGGTGACTTGTGGACGCGCAAATACGGCAACTCCATAGAGCGCTGGCTCAAGGAGTCCGTTGCGCCTGACTTAAAGGAGTGGGGTTTTAACAGCGTCGGCTGGACACAGGAAGTCGTCACGCGTGGGCTGACAAATCAGCGTCACTCGCGGGCGTTTACCTTCGAGGAATACCAGTGGCTGGGGCTGCCGTATTGTCATCAGTTGCCCTTTGCGGATTTCCATCAGTGGGAGGTGGAGACGCGCCACCCAGACTTTCATAGCGCAGAGTTCGCTGAATGGTGCGACTACGTTGCCCGCGAACACTGCGCCCGATTGGCCGGGGACCCGAAGCTCATTGGTTATTTCTACATTGATTGCCCGACATGGATCCACTCGCGTCCCCACAACCAATGGAAAGGGCCGCTCTTTGACCCTGACAAGCTCAAGACCGAGGCAGGTCGCAACGCACTGAGCGTTCTTGCAACCAAGTGGTATCAGGTCACACACGACGCCATCCGACGCTACGACAAAAACCACCTCATCTTTGGCGACCGCTACGAGGCCGGCAATCCTATTGCCGAGGAGGTCGTACGCGCTGCACTGCCGTACGTGGACGTATTGAGCTTCCAGCATTTCAAGAAACCCGTCGAAGTGGCTGCCAACCTTCGTAAATGGCACGATCTAGCCGGCAAACCCGTGTTGCTGGCGGATCAGGCGATGACCCTCCCACAAGCCGAGGGTATACAATTGCACGATGGTGCGGGCTACGCCGCCACGCTCAACGCACTGCGGGATATACCTGGCTGTGTCGGATACCATCTGTGCGGCGCGTATCTCAGGAACAAAGTGCGCAAACGTGCCCTCCGCGCTGCCGACGAGACTCCCGACATCGCTGCGCTCACGGCCATTGCTGCTGCGAATCGTGAGGCCGCCGAGTGGATCAAAACGCAGCAATAACCCGTGGTCATCAAAGCTTCCCTCGCCGGAATCCGTCCCCTCCAAACGAAGATGAAGATCCCCTCTCCATTGTTCCGGGCGCTTGACCTCTTGCCCTTCGTCTTCTCCGCACTCTACCTCCGTGTAACCGCACACGAAAAGGCCACAAACACTGATGGCGGCAGTACGCGGGTGCGATGGGATGCGACAGGCTCAATTACAGTAAAGCAGGAACCATTTCTGGTTGGTACTGCCCGACGGCCATCCGTTTTTTAGCATCGGCCTCAATCACCGTAGCGAGGGATTACACAACGCCCAGCGATCTGATGGAGTTCTGAGCAGGAGACTGTTTGATCAGATTCAATCGTTGTTGAATTTCAACAGTGCGTGATTCGGGGAAGCCCAAGGGACAGGCAATTTATTAAAACCGCAAACGCACACAGGACGGGGTCGGCTCCGGGAAATTCGGCAATCAGTGTTGCGAAAGCTTTGGGGCTTCCGGCAGTCCTGTCCTCAATAGGGGTTGCGTGTCTTCTCATTCCTTCGCACACGCCACGCCGCCACCAATCCTACAGCCAACGCCCTCCGTGACCCTCACCGCGAAGCCTGAAAACTCTCCGGCTGAAAAATCGAAATCTCGCCCCCTCGGTACAAGTTTAACTCCCGTCCATCTGCGGTGATCTCGATTCGGGCGTCGTACCTATCCTGTGCCCGGCTGGTGTTCCGACGTTGCCCCGTCAGATCTTCAACCCGCTTGAAATCCGGAAGCCTCCAAATCCGAGTCGTTCCGTCCTCCGAGGCGGTCACCAAAAAAGGCAGGGCGGGATGCCAAGCCACTCCCGTCAGCGAATCCTCGTGGACCCGCACTTCTTGTTCCACCTCGAGTGTCTCCGCATTCCGAATCCGCACCTTCTTATCCGATCCAGCCTCCGCGATGTGCTGGCCATTGGGAGAAACACAAATCCACGCCGCATAAGGCGCATCCACCGCGTTCAGCAGCCTGCCTTCTTGCGTATCCCACCGGCATATCACCGTG
>JBILLC010000415.1:0-3047 GCA_044376275.1 Chthoniobacteraceae bacterium
ACAAAGCACTAGAAAACAAGGGGCTGTACCTGACCCACATATTTCAGGAAGACCAGGTGTTTCTACGGCCCGACTGGCAAAAGCATATCAAACCCGTTCTGCGCCCCATTACTCACCGGCTGAAATTATTCAGACCAGATGCGGTTGATCTGGTCCTCACCAAAATGATGAGGGGGGATGACGCACAAGACATGGAGGACATTCAGTTTCTTGTCGAATCAGAGGGCCTTACGCTGAAGGCCATGGAACCAGCTTTTGCATCAGTAAGAATCCCTGATGTCGAAGAATTACGAGAGACTTTCCAACGGGCACTTACGCACGTGCGGATGATTATCACCGATCTGGAAACCCAGAAATCTGGAACCTCGGCAGCTGGAACCAAGCAGCCTCAATAGCTTTGCTTGCTGAGAGTAGGCGCACTTTGTTCCCACAACAAAAACTGCTCGGCGAATTTAATCCACCAGTTCGTAGCTGGTGCTTCGGCCACCCGAGGAACTTTGAAGCATGATCCTTCGGCCCACCAAATCTTGAATGTCTCGAAGTGCTGTGTCCGAAGAGCACTTGGCTAACTTGCTGTACTTTGACGAGGTAAGCTTGCCTTCAAACCCATCTAGAAGCCTGTTGAGCACTACGCGTTGCCTATCGTTCACAGGCCCTTGACTGATTCGCTGCCACAAGCGGGCCTTACGTAAAACCTGCTCCAGTAATGTTTCAGCTCCCATCAGTGCCCTCCCAAAACACTCCAAAAACCACCGCAGCCAAAGGGTCATGTCGAGCCCTCCTCGCTGACATGCTTCCAGCTTTTCGTAATACTCTTTCCTCTCACTCTCGATTTGAGACGACAAACTATAGAAGCGCTCGCACATTCCATCACTTCTTGCGAGCAGCAGGTCTGCAATCGCGCGGCCAACACGTCCGTTCCCATCCTCGAAAGGGTGGATGGTCACAAACCAAAAATGTGCGATACCTGCTTTCATGACCGAATCAATTCCTTGATCTTGCTCAAGCCATAAGAGGAAACGCCCCATCTCTTGCGGTATGCGCTCAGCAACGGGCGCTTCAAAGTGGACACGCTCCCTCCCGATAGCGCCCGAGACCACCTGCATGGGCCCAGATTCAGAGGTGCGCCAATTCCCCACTGTAATAGGAGTCATCCCGCTTCTTCCTGTGGGGAAAAGAGCTGCCTGCCATGCAAAGAGCCGCTCGCAAGTAAGTGGCTGTTGAAAATTCTGCGTGGCATCCAACATCATCTCGACAATCCCATCAATGTTACGTGATGAAGAAACCATACCGGCAACATCCAAGCCTAGCTTGCGCGCAATGGATGAGCGCACCTGCTCCTGATCTAGAAACTCACCTTCAATCGCGCTGGATTTAGTCACATCAGCGGTGAGGGTCGTCAGCGTGGCCTGAGCCCTTAAAGGAAGACCAAGACCATCCATGCGTCCCAATAGCCTACCCTGGGTGTTTCGTACCTTGGCCAGAAGGGAGGAAAGGCTCGATAGATCCCACTTAAAGTCGGGCCATCCTCTATGTTGGTGAATGAGCCTCATAATCCCCGCATTAATTGCGGCAAATATGCATCCCAATCGCCGCAGGCGCAAGAGGGGTTGAAAGAGTCACACTAATATTTCACGCCCCATGTTAATCTGGAACCTCTGAAACCCCGGCAGATGAAATCAAGCAGCCTGAGTAGCCTTGGTTGCTGATTCAGGGAGAAAGCGAATGTGTTTCCGGACATCCCCCCTTCGAGAGGAGGGCAGTTGAGCAGTCTTTTCTGGCATTCGGTTTGCAACAGGTCGCGCTGCAGGTTTATGCGCCAAATTCGATAAACTTGTTTTCTACGCTCACACGGATCGCGGGTGATTATATGATGTGGCGCATACTCTACGCATGTATTTGCCTCGCGACCCAAAGCAACTCGGCAACATCATCCGCCGTGCTCGCAAGCGGGGCGGCTTAAGTCAGCAAAACTTTGGAGAGAAGACGGCTATGCGACAGGCGACGATTTCTCTGCCGGAGAGCGGCAACGCAACGGCCCGCCTTGAAAACCTGCTGACGGTTTTGGCGGCACTTGATCTCCAAGTTGCACCCCGCTCCAACGACTGAGACAAGAAAATGGAAAATTATATCTGATGGCTAGAACACGCCGCCACATCCCGCTCCGCGTCCTGTTAAACGACCGTCTTGTCGGCCACATGATGAAGGATACGAGCGGCGCCATTGAGTACCGCTACGCATGGCTCCGATCTATGACGTTTTGACCGCCCAGCCCAGCTTGGACACAAAACAGATCCATGAGAAACAAATGAAACTGGCTATGTTTGTTGGCGACAAGCGGCACTACGTTATGGAGAACATTGAAAGGCGGCACTTTGTTCAAACCGTCGAACGCGCCGGTTTACCAAATTTCATCGCTAACAACGCGTTTCAAGAGATCGAAGCTACCGTTAAAGAGGCACTAACAACCGTAGCACGGGCTCTTCCCGCCGAATTTCCCGGGGGAATTCATGAGTCCGTAACCGCGGCACTTCTGTCCCGACTTTCGCGAGCCTGATCAGACGCTCTGTCCTCTTGTGTGAATTAGGATGCTGCTCCTCTGCTACTTTGGCGCCCATTTCATAAAGGGCAGACATCAGGCACAACGCTGCGGCATCGAGCCGGTCGTTCTTCACCCCTTTGCCACGCTCATCCCAGTCCTGGGGTTGCACCAAGTAGTTCTTGATGCCGAGTTCCTCCAACCGACGGTCCAAGTGGAACCGGAACGCACTCGCCTCATAACAAGTCACCACGTTACGGGTGAGCTTCTGCTGTTTAACCACAAAGAGCATGAGCTCGTCGTAGGTCATCTTCTGCACGGGCTGTGGAGTCGCCCCGTCGACCTGACGGCTTACCCAGTAATGTTGGGCGTGGGCGTCAATACCGAGTTTGATCGATTCGTAGGAGGCGGTTGATTGGGATGGATTGATGGTTGTCATGGCCTTGAAGATCGCGGGATCTCGCGCCGCTCGACAACCTCATGTCATCTACCAATCCTATGGAGGGGC
>JBILLC010000419.1:0-3014 GCA_044376275.1 Chthoniobacteraceae bacterium
TGAAGCGTTCATCCTTAATCGGTGCCTTTGCGGCGAGCCGTTTTAGAAGCTCGGATCGGATCCAGGCGGGAATGCCACAGTTATCAACAGTCAAAAGAATCGCAGGTCCCACCTCTGAATCGCCGCCGAAAGCAAGGGCCTTCGCATGGATGCGCTGCGCGATTCCCTTGTTGGGCTCACGCCGACCACCATAGCCGCTGAGTCTGATTGGATAATCCGGAGTGATGTCGCGACGCGCGACCCCCACTTGTAGTAAGGGCGCTTGCGTTGCTGCTTCAGCTTTTGCCAGCACCACCGGGGCTGGGATGAAAAACATGAGTAACAGCGCGTGACGGCTCAACGCGTAAAAGCGCTCGCACCGGGATCGAGTAAATTTCATTCGGGGTTGGGCGGGGGTGAAGCCGAAGGTCGGGTTGACGGGGGCTTACCGAGTGAACCACAATTTCGGAAAAGGCGCAGTGCCCGTTTTACGCGGTCAAATCCCCTTTCAGTGAAGTACTCGGTTCCAGGCCTGGGGCGGACGGGCATTCGCCCGGGGAGTTATTCCATAAGAAATGCGATGTTAAAGGCTTATCCTCCATATGCGACATCCCCGCCAAACTTATACAATCGCCATCGCACGTCTCGCCGCCGGTGCATTGTACTTTTCAGGTCTGACTCATGCAGCCCAGGTCGAGCTTCCAAGCTTATCCCCAGCAGAGGGGCCGCATTGGATCTGGGCGCAGGGAAAGGCGACGCCCGTTGCGTTTTTCGAGAGGGAGTTTCAGCTGAATGCTCCACCCGTCAGCGCCACGTTGAAGGTGTCCTGTGACAACGGTTGCAGGGTTCTGGTCAATGGAAAAACCGCGGCGCAAAACGATGACTGGAATAAACCGACCACCGCCGATGCGAAGCTACTCCTGCAAAGTGGACTAAACAAGATACGCGTCGACGCAAAAAACGAAGGTGGGCTCGCCGGGCTCCTCATTACACTCGAGATCGCTTTGCCGGATGGCACTAAGCGCTGGCTGCAGACCGACGCGTCGTGGAGCGCCTCCGCGACCGAAGGTGGCACGATGAGCGCCGCGCAAATTCTCAAGCCCTACGGTGCTGCGCCGTGGGGGAAGGTGTTTGAACTCACCTCGGGTGGGGGCGGCGGGCTGAGCGCGGCGGCCGACATCAAGGTGCCTGAGGGATTCCGAGTGGAGATGCTGCATAAGCTTTCCGATGCGGAAGGCTCGTGGTGCGCCATGTGCGTGGATCCGAAGGGACGCATCCTCGCCTCGGACTTGAATGGAAAGCTGGTCCGCATCACGCCGGCGCCGATTGGAGGCGACCCCTTGCAAACGGTGATCGAGCCGATCGCGCTTGAAGTGGGCCACGCCAACGGAATGCTCTGGGCATTCGATTCCCTCTACGTGATGGTGTGCCGCGAGGGTGTTTACGAGGCGGGCTCGGGCGTGTACCGCGTCACTGACACCAATGGCGATGATGTGCTGGATAAAGTTGAGCTTTTGCGAAAAGTCGCCGGGCAGGGAGATCACGGTCCGCATGCGCTTTTGCTCACGCCCGGAGGCAAGAGCATCACGGTGGTGTGCGGTAATTCAACCAAACTTACCGAGATCCAGCATTATCAAGTGCCGCCAATCTGGAAGGACGACCTAACGCTTCCCAAAATCACCGGGCACGGTTTCATGCTCGGAAGTGGCGCGCCTGCCGGTTACATCGCGCGGATGTCGCCTGACGGCAAGGATTGGACCCTCGTGTCGGCGGGGCTTCGCAATGAATACGACGCGGCTTACAACCGGGATGGCGAACTGTTCACCTATGACGCTGACATGGAATGGGACCTCACTCTGCCGTGGTATCGTCCCACGCGCGTCTGTCATCTCATCGATGGCGCCGAGTTTGGCTGGCGCAGTGTTTCAGGCAAGTGGCCGGAGGATTACGCGGACTCGCTTCCGCCGGTGATCAACATTGGACGCGGGAGTCCAACCGGTGTTGCATTCGGCTACGGCGCCAAATTTCCTGCAAAATATCAGAACGCACTTTTTGTTGCCGACTGGACCTACGGCAAAATGTACGCGCTACACATGCGTGAGCAGGGAGCCTCGTATTCTGCAGATCTGGAGGTCTTCGCAGAGGGTAAACCGCTTCCATTGACGGATGTGGTGATCAACCCAAGAGACGGCGCGATGTACTTTGGCGTCGGCTCGCGAAAGGCGAACAGCGCCCTTTACCGGATTTGTTACACGGGCGCGGAAAGCACTGCGGACTCCTTGCCAAGCAGTGATCCCGAGGCTCGAAGGCTGCGCGCTCTGCGTCATCAACTCGAAAACGCCTACCATTCCACCGATGCCGCATCGCTTGATCTGGCCTTGGAAAATCTTGCGCATCACGACCGCTTCATTCGATTTGCGGCCCGCACGCTGCTCGAGTTTCGCGATCCCGCTCTTTGGGTGAAGCGCGCGATAGCCTTCTCTGCTCCGCAGTCAGTCGTGCAAACGGCGCTCGCGCTTGCACGTCTGGAAAAAGCTGAACACCGCGATCAACTTTTTCAAAAGTTAACACACCTTTTGTCTTCAAAAGCCGACTCTTCTACGAGTCTTGATGTGCTCCGGGCCTTGCAGTTGGTTTCCATTCGCCTCGGGGATCCAGAGGGAGAAGTGCGCGAGCAATTGCTTTCAAACCTTCACAAGTTGGTGCCTTCTGTTGAAGGGCGTTTCAATCAGGAGGCTGCTCAGTTGTTGGTTCGATGGCACTCGCCGCTCGCAGGGCAGAAAGTGTTTTCTCTTTTTCAAAAAGCGGCCTCGCAGGAGGAGCAAGTAAGCTACGCGGCTTGTTTGCGACTGCTCAAAGGGGCGTGGCCAGACGGTGCGAAAGAGCAATTCCTCCGCTGGTTTTTACGCGAGGAATTCAACAAGCCGGGCAACCTTGGCAAATTCATCGCCGACATTCGCAAGGATTCCGTAGCGTCGCTGACTGAGGAGGAGCGCATCGCGTTTAAAACGGTGCTGGAAGCAAAGCCTGAGTCT
>JBILLC010000420.1:0-3011 GCA_044376275.1 Chthoniobacteraceae bacterium
GATTTCGACGGTGTCGATACCCTTTGGTTTTCACATCCTGGAATCTCGGCGGTTTTTTTGAAGGACAAGACTTTCAAGGCGAAGGTCAGTCCCGAGGTTCCGGAGGGCGTCTACGATGTTCGCGCGTTGGGAATCCATGGCGCCTCGAATCCCAGAGGGTTTGTTGTCGACAGAATTTCAACTGCAGCAAAAACGGGGGAGTGTTCCTTCACAAAGCCGATGGAGATTGCGGCGCCCGCGGCGGTGTTTGCCGTTTTGTCTGCGGCAGGTCGCGACCATTACCGTTTTAGTGCCAAACAGGGGGAACGATTTACAATTCGGTGTCAGGCCCGGGAGCTCGATTCCAAGATGAATCCTGTCGTCACAGTGCTCGATCCGTCCGGTCGTCAGCTTGCGGTTGGCGATCGTCGTGCAATTGTAGACTTTCGTGCGCCTAGTAGCGGCGGCTTTGTGATTCGAGTGAATGATCTGACTTTTTCCGGTGGTTCGGATTACTTCTACCGTTTGAGTGTTGATCAATCGCCGATCCTTGACTCCGTGCATCCGTTCGCACTCGAGCCAGGCAAGAAGAACAAGTTGATGCTCCTTGGGCGCGGTCTCCCCGGATCTAAGGCCTCAGCTATCAAAGGTGCTGATGGGGTTGTCTTGGAGATTTTGGAGGCGGAAGTGGATGCCCCGCAAATCGACTGCACCAACTCCAATTCCGATGGTCTCACCGTGGTCGGAGCTGCCGGAGTACCAAGTTTTTCATACCGGTTCCGCTGTGACGCCGGCGTTTCTAATCCTCTCGAACTTCCGCTTCTTGCCGGTGCGCGCTCTGCCGAGGCGCTTGATGTTCAAGTTGCGTTTGGCTCGCCAAGTGGCACAACCAAAGCGGTTCGGTTGAGTTCGCCCCCATCGGTCATATCGAGTTTTTTTGCCGGCGGTTTCACAGGGGAGCGTTTTGAATTCGAGGCAAAGAAAGGACAAATACTCGTCGGTGAGGTGTTTTCTCAGCGTCTTCTTGACGGACACACCAATCCGTTTCTTCGTCTTGAAAAGTCTGGAGCGCATCTGGCGGAGGCCTACGGTTTGGAAGTGAACGCGGGAAGCCTGCGGCTGAACACCCTTCACAATGATCCGTCGCTGCGCTTTGAAGTCAAAGAGGATGGATTGTACACGCTGCTGGTCTCAGATCTCTCTAGAGCCGCCAAATCTTCGCGCGGCGCGCCTTTCGCACTGCAGATGCGTGAGGAGGCACAAGACTTCAGTTTGATCGCGGCCACCGAGCCGCCGCCTGAGACAGCTGCCGATCGGGCCGTTGCCGCTCGTGGTGCGGTGTTGCGTGCGGGTGGCACTGCGGCGTTGCGTGTGGTGGCTTTGAGATCGGGTGGTTTCAAGGACGCGATTCAACTTTCGGCTAGCGAGCTGCCGCCAGGCGTAAGCTGCGAGCCGACTTGGATTGCCGCCGGCAAAACGGAGGGTGTTCTCATTCTTCGTGCTGATCAGCAGTTGGGGAAGGCGGTTGCTTTACTTCGCGTCCATGGAAAAAGTCACGACGGCAAACTGGTCCGCACGGCGCGTAACGCTGCTGCACGGTGGAGTATTGGGGACTACAATACCGACACACCGTCTTTAAGGCTTTCGAGAGGCGATGGGGTTGTCGTCGCAACCTCGGCATCTTCCGCGCCCCTTGCGCTGATCCCGCAGACCGCTGCGGTAGTCGACGCGACTCCCGGCTCAAAAATCGAGTTTCCTCTAAAGGTAGCCCGGTCCGCTGAATTTAAAGACACACTGAAAATAAAAACCGCGGGCGCACCCGGGGTCGAGAACGTCAAGGAAGTTGATGCAGACGCAAAATCAGAAAATGTGAAGGTCACGGTTGACTTGGCTGCAATCAAGATGCCCGAGGGCCTCCACAGCATCTATTTCAGCACGCAGGCAAAAGCCAAGTTTGCCGGTCGTGATGTCGTCACAACGGTGTACTCGCCGGTGGTTCAGATCCGAGTCGCTGCTGCTGCAAAGACCGCAGATGTAGCGCCGCAACAGACCCCGTCGAATTAATTCAAAGAGCAACGCGATGATTCAATCACTCATGATTTCTCGACTCTCTCTCATCGCGGGTTTGGTTGTATGCGGTCCTGTCTTTGCTGCGATTCCCGTTCAGGAACCCGATCCGGCAAAGGTGGTGGATTTTTCAACGGAGGTGTTTCCATTCCTGAGTGACAACTGTGTTTCCTGCCACTCGAAGACAACGCGCAAGGGCGGCCTCAATCTTGAATCGCCGGCGGATATTCTGAAGGGAGGCGATTCCGGTGCGGCCGCTGAGCCGGGCAAAGGTGGGGAAAGTATCCTGGTGAAAGCTGCAACGCACGAGGACGCTGATTCCGCGATGCCGCCAAGGGACAATAAGGTGAAGGCGAAAAATTTGTCGCCGCAACAGATTGGTCTGTTAAAGCGCTGGATCGACCAGGGCGCGAAGGCTGGCAGCAGAGTTGCTCGTGAATTAAAATGGCAGCAGCTTCCGTCCCACCTGCGGTCGATCTATGCTGTTTCAGCCTCTGCCGATGGGCGCTTCGTGGCTTGCTCCCGTGGCAGCGAGCTTTTTATTTATCAAGTCTCCACAGGGCGGGAATTATTTCGTACAACCGCCCACAAGGACGAGGTTCAGTCACTGTGCTTTTCTCCCGATGGACGCACGCTTTTCTCAGGTGGATTTCGTGAGCTGAAAGTTTGGAAGACAACGGGAGATGCGCAGACAAAGACTCTAAGTTTTGGGCAGGGCATTTCTTCCATCTCGGAAGATGGTCGATGGGTGGCGACAGCAGCCTCAACGTCTGTTTCGGTCCGCGAGGTGGAGCATCCTGACAAAATCGTCCACACCTTTGAGAGCGCCGCGCCTGTTGTCTCGATGGAATGGTCCCCGAGTGGTGATGCGCTCGCAATGCTAACCCAGGAAACAAAGTTGCAGGTTTGGACGCGGCAGAACCTGCAGATCATATCGCTTCACGCCGCGAATCCGACGAAGCTCA
>JBILLC010000421.1:0-3001 GCA_044376275.1 Chthoniobacteraceae bacterium
TGCTGGCAGTGTTCGAGCGGAAAGCGTTAGGAGAGTAAAAACCAACAAAAATCTGTTCATAAAATATTGATGGGCAGGAGTTAAATTTTTTGACTGGTGATTTGCTTTTTACTGGGAATATGAGGCTCTATCGCCGGGGTGGAGCTGTTTTAGTTCCTCAAAAGTGGCACACTTTGAATCCGGTTATTTCGACCGCAGGTGGTACACTTTGACCGACCGGCGGCATTGATTGAATGTTGAAATGACAAGAGAAGGCGAGGGACGCCTGGAATGCATCTCATCGTTTTGTTGCGATGTTCTAAGTCGGGCTAGAAAGCGCTGTAGTGCACGCTGACCGTCCGGTATACGTTTTTTGGGTCGCTCGCGGCGAAAAAAATCAGGCGCAGGCTCGCGGCTCCTACGCTCCATTGGTAGCCAGCGATGGTTTGAGTTACCCCCCTAGCACCGACTTCCTCGGTTTTGCGAGCAATTTGCTCGCCCTGTCCAAAGTTCTCTGAAATGCGGCGGCGAAGGTCCGCCATGACGGAGTTGTATTTCTCTTCCGGCCAACTTTCGGATCTGTACTGCAGTTCAGCGCCAACGAGTGCGCCTTGTTTGCAGTAGAAGATTGTTTTACTCAGGCCATCTTGAGGAAGGCCCTCGACCTCGATGGCTTCCTTGTTTCCTCTCACCATCTTTCTGCCGGTGACTTTCCCACCGGCAGCGATTACGAGGCGTTCCAGCCGATCGGAGGTTTCACCCCAGGTAAGATTAAAAGGCGGTCGTATTTCAGAGCGTAGTTCCTCTGCAGCAGGAAGGTTCAAACAGCTGTTTAATCCAAGCAGACAGATCCCTATTTTTGTCCAAACTCGCGGCGCAGACGCGAAGTGAACTATCTGCTTGAAACTTCTGCTCACGCTTTTTTTGCGGTGCTGCTGATTGCCAAATCGCGGAGCAGTCGTGGCTCAACCTCCACTGGGGACTGGGTCATCAAGTCTACCCCGCGGTTGTTCTTTGGGAATGCGATAACCTCGCGAATGCTTTCCGCGCCGCACAACAGCATCACTAGGCGATCAAGCCCCAAAGCGATGCCTCCGTGCGGGGGAGCTCCAAAGCTGAATGCCTTCAATAGGTGTCCAAACTTGGTTTGTTGCTCCTCCGGGCCTACCCCGAGAATCGCGAACAGTCTCGATTGGAGATCTCTTTCATGAATTCGAATGGATCCGCCGCCGAGTTCTACACCATTTAGGACTACATCGTACGCGACAGCGCGAATTTTTCCATATTCCCCCGATTCCATAAGGTGCAGATCCTCTGAGCGTGGGCGGGTGAATGGGTGGTGCACAGCAGCCCAGTGGTTATCCTCGGGGCTGAATTGAAGAAGGGGGAAATCCACTACCCAAAGAAAGTTAAGAGCAGAGGAATCTTGTGTGAGTTTGAGCAGTTCGGCCGCGCGCAAGCGTACTCTGCCAAGCACCTCGCTTGCCGGCTGCCATTTATCTGCGCCAAAAAACAGCACGTCGCCTTCCTTAAAATTCATGGCATCTGCCAGCGCCTTTTTTTCAGCGTCTGTGAAGAATTTAACGATCGGGGATTCCCATTCACCGTCCTTGAAGCGGATGTACGCGAGCCCTTTCGCGCCAAGCTCTGTTTTAACCCACTCTTCCCATTTTTTGAGCTGCTCTTTTGAGAGATGCTCTGCCGCACCCTTGGCATTGATGGCCTTGATGACGCCCCCGCCGTCTAGGACGCTGCGAAACACTTTGAACTGTGTGCCATCAAAAATCTCTGTGAGGGATTTGAGCTCCATCCCGAAACGAAGGTCTGGTTTGTCAGAGCCGAAGCGGTCCATCGCCTCTGCGTACGTCATCCTTGGAAATGGGGTGGGAATCTCCACATTCCGTGTTTCCTTAAAAATTCTGAACAAGAGTCCTTCGATGAGAGATTGAAGCTCCAACTCGGTCACAAAGGATGCCTCGACGTCTATCTGTGTGAATTCAGGTTGTCTGTCAGCACGTAAATCTTCGTCGCGGAAACAGCGTGCGATCTGGAAATACTTTTCCAACCCAGCAACCTGTAGCAGTTGCTTGTACTGTTGCGGGGCCTGAGGAAGCGCATAAAAACTCCCAGGATTGAGTCTAGAAGGCACAAGGAAATCTCGTGCGCCCTCGGGGGTTGGGTTTGATAGGATTGGGGTCTCGATCTCCAAGAAACCTTGTTCATCAAGGTAATCACGGGTTGCCTTGACCACCCGATGGCGCGTTTTAAGGTTCTGCGCCATTTCGCTTCTTCTTAGATCCAGGTAGCGGTAGTTCAGGCGAAGATCTTCATTCGCTAGTTTTGAGTCGAGTGGGAAGGGTGGGACATCCGACTTGTTTAAAATTGAAAGCTCGCTGGCGATGACCTCGATGTCTCCAGTTGCGAGCTTGCTGTTCTCGGTTCCGGCGAGTCGGGGCGCGACCTTGCCGGTAATCTGGATCACATCTTCTCCGCGCAATCCGTGAGCCGCCTCAGATACTTGCGGGTGTTCTTCCGGACGAAACACCACCTGCGTGAGGCCATCTCTGTCCCGTAGATCGATGAAAATGACGCCGCCGTGATCGCGCCTCGAGTTTACCCAGCCTGCCAATGTGACTGATTGACCGGAGTGTTCTTTGCGCAAGCTGTTGCAGGAGGTGGATCGATACATAAGGACGGTGGAGGATAGGCGTTTATTTCGGTATTTCCAGCGCGGAGTCGCCGTTCGTTTGGGGTAGCCTGTGAATCTTAAGTGTAGATTGATCGCCGTCCGTATTTTCGGCGTTGAAACCGTCAGCGAATTTCTAATTTTTGAAGAATTAGCTCAGCGGTTTTGCGGGCTGCTCCCTGATGATTTGCAACAGCCTTCGCGGCGTTCTGCGCGACTCTGCTCCTGCGATCCGGATTGAGCAGGAGGTCGTTTACAGCGCCAAAGAGAGCGCTTTGGTTGGCGACTTGGATGGCCCCTTCCACGCGAAGCAAGTGTTCAACCACCGTCCCGAAG